>JAGNOM010000011.1 GCA_017990155.1 Propionivibrio sp.
TCTGCAACTCTGTTCATTGACTGGAGAAAAAAAATGAACGCTATCAAGGCAATCAACGTGCTGGTGCTATGCACAGGGAACTCGGCGCGCTCGATACTTGGCGAGGCCTTGTTCAATCACCTCGGGGTCGGGCGCGTGCGGGCCTATTCGGCGGGCAGCCAGCCGTCGGGCAGGGTCAATCCGGTCGCACTGGAGACGCTGGAGAAGCACGGTGTGCCGCTGCCGTCGGACGTGCGCAGCAAGTCGTGGGACGAGTTCGCCGCACCGGGCGCGCCGCAGATCGATTACATCTTCACCGTCTGCGCCAGCGCGGCCGGCGAAACCTGCCCGATCTGGCCGGGACATCCGATGACGGCGCACTGGGGCATTGCCGACCCGGCGCATATCGAGCCGATGGAAGCACGGCGCGAAGCATTCGAAGTGGCGTATCAGGCGTTGGAAAAGCGCATCAAGGCTTTCCTCGCGCTCGATCTGGCGACGATGTCGGCCAAGGACGTGGCGACGGCCGCCCGCCTGATCCATGAAGCCGCGGTAGAAAGCACGCAATGAGCGCTCAGTGCGAAGTGACGGCCAAGGTCGCCGCCGGCGCTCCGTTGAGCGTCTTCGAGCGTTACCTGACGGTGTGGGTGTTCCTGTGCATCGTCGTCGGCGTCCTGCTTGGCCAGGGCTTGCCCGGCGTGTTTCAGGCCATCGGCCGCATGGAGTATGCGCAGGTCAATCTGCCGGTTGGGCTGCTGATCTGGGTGATGATCATCCCGATGCTGGTGAAAGTCGATTTCGGTGCGCTGCACGAGGTGCGCCAGCACGTGCGCGGCATCGGCGTCACGCTGTTCATCAACTGGCTGGTCAAGCCGTTCTCGATGGCCTTTCTCGGCTGGCTGTTCATTCGCCAACTCTTTGCGCCCTACCTGCCGGCCGATCAGCTCGACAGCTACATTGCCGGACTGATCCTGCTGGCTGCCGCGCCGTGCACGGCGATGGTCTTCGTGTGGAGCCGGCTGACCAACGGCGATCCGCTGTTCACGCTGTCGCAAGTGGCCTTGAACGACACGATCATGATCTTCGCCTTCGCGCCGCTGGTTGGTTTCCTGCTCGGCATTTCGGCGATCACCGTGCCGTGGGACACGCTCTTTACATCGGTGGTGCTGTACATCGTGATTCCTGTCATCCTCGCTCAACTCTGGCGCAAGCAGTTGCTCAAGGGCGGCCAGGCGGCGTTCGACGCGGCGATGGAGAAGATCGGTCCGTGGTCGATCACCGCGCTGCTGGCGACGCTGGTGCTGCTCTTCGCCTTCCAGGGCAAGGCGATCATCGAACAGCCGCTGATCATCGCGCTGCTCGCCGTGCCGATCCTGATCCAGGTCTTTTTCAACTCGTCGCTGGCGTACTGGCTGAACAAGAAGGTCGGCGAGAAGCATGCGGTGGCTTGCCCATCGGCGCTGATCGGTGCGTCGAACTTCTTCGAGCTTGCGGTGGCCGCTGCGATCAGTCTGTTCGGTTTCCATTCCGGCGCGGCGCTGGCGACCGTGGTCGGCGTGCTGATCGAGGTGCCGGTGATGTTGGGGGTGGTCAAGGTCGTTAATTCCAGCAAGGGCTGGTATGAGCGGGGGTGATTCCTTGAACACGCCGGAAATCCGACCGGCGAGGGCGGATGACCTCGTCGCTGTCGTCGAATTGCTGACCGCCTGCGGTTTGCCGGCCGGCGATCTGTCGGCGGCGCATCTCGGTGATTTCTTCGTTGCGATTGCAGAGAAAACACCGGAATGCCCGTCACCCCGGCAAAAGCCGGGGTCCAGTTCGTTGGACCTTCTGGATTCCGGCTTTCGCCGGAATGACGAACTGACTGTGGATCAGCTTCTTACAACGCATCGACTGGTTGGCGTGGTGGGTTTGGAGCCGCTCGGAAGCTTCGGCCTGCTGCGTTCACTGGCCGTGGCGCCGGACTGTCGCAACACGGGATTGGCGCATCGGCTCGTCACCGCCTGCGAGGAACGGGCGAAGGGACTCCATGGAATATCCGATCTGTATCTGCTGACCACGACGGCGGTCGAGTATTTCCTGCGACGCGGTTACCGCGAGGTGGCGCGTGAATCCGTGCCGGGCGCCGTCGCCACGCATCCGCAATTTCTCGGACTGTGTCCGGCCAGTGCGCGTTGCTTGGCAAAGAACCTGATCGCCCCTCACACGAACAATCAAACGAAAGAAACGGAAGGATTTGCCATGAAAAAACTCGAAGTCTTCGATCCGGCGATGTGCTGCTCGACGGGCGTTTGCGGCGTCGATGTCGACCCGGTGCTGGTCCAGTTTGCCGCCGATCTGCAGTGGCTCGCCGAGCAGAACGTCGAGGTCAAGCGCTACAACCTTGGGCAGGAACCGCAGGCGTTCGCCGCCAACCCGGTGGTGATCAAGGAAATGGAAGCGGGGATGGAGCGCCTGCCGATCCTCGTCGTCGACGGCAGCATCGTTGCCACCGGGGTGTATCTCTCGCGTGCGCAACTGGCGCAGAAGCTCGGCATCGCGCTGGCGCGCGAAGACAAACCGCGCATCAAGGTTGGCGGCAGTTGCTGCAATCCCAAGTCCGGGTGTTGCTGATGGCGCTCCCTGAAGTCGATACCCGCTATCTCTTCTTCACCGGCAAGGGCGGCGTCGGCAAGACCTCGCTGTCCTGCGCCACCGGCCTGGCGCTGGCGGAAGCAGGGAAGCGGGTGCTGATCGTCAGCACCGACCCGGCGTCGAACCTGGACGAAGTGCTGGGCGCGGAGCTGGGCCAGTCGCCGAGCGCCATCCCCAGTGCGAACGGATTACACGCGCTGAATATCGACCCGGAAGCCGCAGCCCGCGACTACCGCGAACGCATGGTCGCGCCGTATCGCGGCATCCTGCCGCCGGCGGCCATCGCCAGCATGGAGGAGCAATTCTCCGGCGCGTGCACCGTGGAAATCGCCGCGTTCGATGAGTTCTCCAAACTGCTCGGCCACCCCGAGAGCACGGCGGAATTCGATCACGTCATCTTCGACACCGCGCCGACCGGCCATACGCTGCGCCTGCTGACGCTGCCGTCGGCGTGGAGCGAGTTCATCGCCGATTCGACGGGCGGCGCGTCCTGTCTCGGCCCGCTGGCCGGGTTGGAAAAGCAGAAAGCCCTTTACGCGGCGACCGTGCAGCGCTTGTCCGATCCCGCGCAGACCACCGTGGTGCTGGTCAGCCGGCCCGATACGGCGGCGCTGCGCGAGGCCGAGCGCACGCGCATCGAACTCGCCGAACTCGGCGTGTCCAATCTTCGCCTCGCGCTGAACGGGGTGTTCAAGGACGACGCCTCGCCCGACCCGATTGCCCGTGCCATGCACGCGCGCGGAGCCAGCGCGCTGGCTGCGATGCCGGTCGGGCTGGCGGAGCTGCGAGGCAGTGTGACGCCGTTCCTGCCGCGCGGCACGGTCGGGCTCGACGCGCTGCGGGGGATGGCTTTGGACACGGCACCGCCGGTCCCGGCATCAACGAGTTCGGCTTCGACCATCGATGTGCCCGGCCCCTTCCGGGCGCTGATCGACGAACTGGCACACGGCCAGCGCGGCGTGATCATGACCATGGGCAAGGGCGGCGTCGGCAAGACGACGGTGGCTGCCGCCATCGCGGTCGAGCTTGCGGCGCGCGGCTTCCCCGTGACGTTATCGACCACCGACCCGGCGGCGCACGTCGCGCAGGCGGTTGGCGAAGCCCTACCCAATCTGACCCTTAGCCGTATCGACCCGGAAGCCGAGGTCGCGCAGTACCGGCAGGAGGTGCTGGCCAAGGCTTCGCCGGCGCTCGACCCGAACGCGCGCGCGATGCTCGAAGAGGACTTGCGCTCGCCCTGCACCGAGGAAATCGCCGTCTTCCGCGCCTTCGCGCGGGCCGTAGACGGCGGCAAGGATGGCTTCGTCGTGCTCGACACGGCGCCGACCGGCCACACGATCCTGCTGCTCGACGCCGCCGAGGCGTATCACCGCGAGGTCTCGCGCACGCAGGGTGAAATGCCGGAAGCAGTGACACAGCTCCTGCCGCGCCTGCGCGACCCGGCCTTTACCAAGGTGCTGGTCGTCACGTTGCCCGAGGCTACGCCGGTCAGCGAGGCCGGACGGCTGCAGCAGGATCTGCAGCGCGCCGGAGTCGAGCCGTTCGCCTGGGTCGTCAACCAAAGCCTCCTCGTCAGCGGCACGCAGCACCCGCTTCTGGCGCAACGCGGTCAGTATGAGCGCCCCTACATCCGCCGCGTGAGCGACCAACTGTCGCGGTGCTGCGCGATCGTTCCCTGGCTCGCGGAAGTGCCGACGGGGGTTGAGGGCTTGCGCCAACTGGTCAGATAGGACATGCCTCCGTCGTCCTCATTCTCGTGTCACAACAAGGCGTGGCGCCTACACCACGCGGAGATTCGCGCCTTCCTGAGAAACCGCGCGGGTAGTGCCGACGAGGCTGACGATCTGCTGCAGGAGGTCTTTCTCAAAGCCTTGCTTCAGGGCAAGGACTTCTGTTCGATCGAAAACGCGCGCGCCTGGCTCTTCCAGGTGGCGCGCAACCTGCTGGTCGATCGGCTGCGCTTGACCAGGGAACGAGTTCCGCTGCCGGACGACTTGCTCGCCGAAGCGCCGCCGGAAACCGATCCGGTCGACCTCTTGAGCCACTGTCTGCCGCGCGTTTTGTCCGAACTCTCGGCCGAGGATCGCGAATCGATCGTCCTCTGCGATATTCAAGGCATGACGCAAAATTCCTTCGCCGAGCACATCGGACTTTCTCTCCCGGCCGCCAAGTCGCGCGTGCAGCGGGCGCGGCGGCGCTTGCGCGAGCATCTGGCAAAAGCCTGCCAGCTGACTTTCGACGAAGAAGGGAAAGTCTGCTGTTTCGTGCCGCGTCCGGCGCTGGAAGGGCGCTGAGCGAAGGCATCGAACGCTGCCGTAGTCAGCCAGTGCTCGTTTCGACGCGGAACCCGGCTGCATCCTTTTTGCGTTCTGTTCGTCTCCTCCTGCGTGTACCACTGTTTATCGCCGGGAGTTGTCCATGTCTGCCGAATCGCAAGCGCTTTCTTCCTCCTCGCTGAGCCGCTGGCTCGCCAGTCTCACCGTCACGGCGCTCGTCTGGTTTCTTGCCTACAGCAACCTGACCGCGTTTGCCGATGCCGTCATCGCCGCGCTCGGGCTGACGCGCGCCACGCACGCCGGCGAGGCGGTGCATTTCTTTGTGTACGACACGCCCAAGGTGTTGTTGCTGCTCGCCGGCATCGTCTTCGTGATGGGCATCGTGCAGACTTTTTTCGCGCCGGAACGCACGCGCGCGCTGCTATCGGGCAAACGTGTCGGCGTCGGCAACGTACTGGCCGCGACGCTCGGCATCGTCACGCCGTTCTGTTCGTGCTCGGCCGTGCCGCTGTTCATCGGCTTCCTCTCGGCCGGAGTGCCGCTCGGCGTGACCTTCTCCTTCCTGATTGCTGCGCCGATGGTTAATGAGGTCGCGCTGGTCCTGCTGTTCGGCATGTTCGGCTGGAAAGTCGCGGCGATGTACCTGGGCCTTGGCCTGCTGGTGGCGATCGTTGCCGGCTTCGTGATCGGCAAGCTGAAGATGGAAGGCCATCTGGAGGACTGGGTGCAGAAGATTCAGGCCGGCCACATCGATCCGGCCGTCGGGCTGAATCTCGGCTGGGTCGAGCGCTTTGAAGCCGGCTGGAGCCACGTCAAACAAATCGTCGGCAAGGTGTGGCCTTACATCCTGCTCGGCATCGGCCTGGGTGCGGCGATTCATGGCTACGTGCCGGAAGATTTCATGGCTTCGTTCATGGGCAAGGACGTGTGGTGGGCGGTGCCGGCCGCAGTCGTACTTGGGGTGCCGATGTACACCAACGCCGCCGGCATCATCCCGATTGTCGAAGCGCTGATCGGCAAGGGCGCCGCATTGGGAACGGTGCTGGCCTTCATGATGGCCGTCATCGCCCTCTCGGCACCGGAGATGATCATCCTCCGGAAGGCGCTCAAGCCACGATTGATCGCCACGTTTGCCGGTGTCGTGGCGACGGGCATCCTGCTCGTCGGTTATCTGTTCAATGCAATTTTATAGAAGGAGGTTTTCATGAAAGACGTAAAAATTCTCGGTACAGGCTGCGCCAACTGCAAGAACACGCTGGCGCTCGTCGAACAGGTGGCCAAGGAAAAAGGCGTGGCGATCAAGCTTGAAAAGGTCGAGGATCTGCCGGCGATCATCGGCTACGGGGTGATGTCGACGCCCGGCGTGGTGATCGACGGTGTGGTGGTACACGCCGGTGGCGTGCCGGCGAAAGCCAAGGTTGAAGGCTGGTTCTGACGGCGTGGTTGTACCCACGGTCACGCTGATTCAGCCCGGGGACCGTTCCGGTGAGCTGCCGGACGCCTTGCGCGGCAGCCGTAGCGTCGCCGCGAGTCCCCCTTCGGGCCGGTTGGCGAGCTGCAAATCTCCGCCGTGCATGAGCGCGATGTCGCGCACGATCGACAAGCCGAGGCCACTTCCGCCCGTATCACTGCGTCGCGCCACGTCCGGCCGATAGTAGGGTTCGGCAACGCGGCCAAGTTCTGAAGGGTCGATTCCGGGGCCGCGGTCCTCGACGATCAGCCGTAGTGTCGCGTCATCGTCCTCGACGCGGATGGTGGCATTTCGACCGTACTTGATGGCATTGTCGATCAGGTTCTGCAGCGCGCGTCGCAACGCCGACAGCTGTCCGGAGTAGGGCGCGGCGGCGTTCCCCTCGACGGCGACCTGCCGGCCGATGACTTGCGCATCCTCGGCGAAGCTTTGCAGCAGGGCGTTGATGTCGATTGGGCGGAACGGTTCGTTGTCCTGGAGACCGCGCAGGTAGTCTAGCGTGGCGTCGATCATCGCAGCCATCGAGTCGAGGTCGGCGGCCATCTGGTCGCGCAAGCTTTCGTCGTCGACAAGTTCGGCGCGCAGGCGCAAGCGGGTGAGCGGCGTGCGCAAGTCGTGCGAGACGGCCGCCAGGGCGCGCGCCCGTTCGTCGATGAGGCGCTTGATTCTGACCTGCATGTGGTTGAAGGCCTGCGCGGCACGTCGCATCTCGGTCGGACCCGTTTCGTCGAGCGGCGCGGCGTCCAGGTTGTGGCCGAGTTTGTCGGCGGCCAGCGCCAGTGTCTGCAAGGGTCGGGTGGCCTGGCGGACGGCGAAGAGGACGACGGTGACGACGATGAGCAGCGACAGCGCAAGCTGGAAGTAAAAGGCGTTTGGCAATGACGGTGCTGCAGTCTCGCTGAAGGCCACAAAGCGAATCCACTGGCCGTCGTTGAGACGAACATCGAAGCCGCGCGTGAGGTTGGCATTCTGCATTCTTCCGGCGCCATGCATTCCGCCCGCTCCCGGGCCGAGTCCGCCGCCCATGCCGGCCCCCATTCCGTTTCCCATCCCGCCGCCCATCCCCGTTGAACGGATTTCGCGCTCGCTACCGAGGCGTTGGGCAATTGCCAACGGAATCTGCCCGCGTGGACTATGGGACGAGATCTGGTCCTCGGCAATCGGCGTGACCTCGAAATCGTCGGATTGCAGTGTCGATATGATTGACGACCGCTTGGCTGGCTCGGCTGCCTCCAGGATGCGCACCGAGTCGGCGATTCGAACCGCCAGGTTGAACCCGCGTGCTTGCGAAACGACCGTCGTGCGTTCGCCCCGGTTCAGCCAGAGGCTCACGGCCTGCGACGCCAGCAGGCCGGCGAGCAGGATCAGGGCAATCCATGTGAAGAGACTGTATGCGCCCGTCCTGGCGCCGGAGAACAGTTCGCCTACGCGCATTCCGATCGCCCCTCGACGCTGGCGGCGAGCACGTAGCCCTCGCCGCGCACCGTCTTGATCAGTGTCGGCTCGCGGCTGTCGTCGCGCAGGCGCTGGCGCAGGCGGCTGACCTGAACATCGATGGCGCGATCGAAGGCGTCGGCTTCGCGCCCGTGGATCATTTCGGTGAGTTGATCGCGGTTGAGCACGCGGTTCGGATGGTCGAGCAGGATGCGCAACAGTCGGTACTCACCGCCGGAAAGCGGTGTCGCCACGCCGTCCGGCGCGGTCAGCAGCCGTGCCGCCGTATCCAGGCACCAGCCGGCAAAGTTCAGGTAACGCGCCGTTTCCGGGCGCAGATTGGGCGGGAGCGCCCGCGTGCGGCGCAGAATCGTCTTGATCCGGGCGAGCAGTTCGCGCGGGTTGAAGGGCTTGACCAGATAGTCGTCGGCACCCATCTCGATGCCGACGATGCGGTCGGTTTCCTCGCCGCGCGCGGTGAGCATCAAGACCGGGATCGCCTGGAGGTTCGATGTCTTGGGTTTGGCGCGCAGGTCGCGGCACAGCGTCAGGCCGTCGGTATCCGGCAGCATCAGGTCGAGCACGATGAGGTCGATCGCGTGGCGTTCGAGCGCATGCCACATGTCGCGACCATCGCGTGCCGCAAAGGCCGAGAAGCCGTTGCGCGCCAGATAGTCGACCAGCAGCCGGCGGATTTCGGGGTCGTCGTCAACGATGAGGATCGAGTCGGTGTTTTCCATGGCAGATACGATTAAACGCCTTTTTCCGGGACTCCGCGATGGTGTTTGTAACGCACTGTTGCAAGTCGAAGCACTGCAACCTGGCGATGCAAATCTGTCTCCGGATCAAGTATGTTGGCATACGCCAGCGCGCTTCGGCGGAACAGTGGAAATCGCGCAATGGCAGCATCTTCAACCCTCTGACGAGAATTTATCGATTCTTTTTCAGGTTGTTGCGGTGAAAAGCTCCAATTTGTATTATGTTTGGCGAATCCCGGCGATCATCGATAAACATGAATACAAAGCAATCTGCGCGGAACGTCCCAAAAGTCTATCTGATCGACGATGACCCGGTCGTAACCTTCCTGCTGGTCGACCTGACCGAGTCCGTCAATCTGCCCTACGTGGTCTTCGAGAACGCCGTGAAGTTTCTCGAGCAGGATCTTGCCGGGCTTGAGGGTTGCATCGTCAGCGACTTGCGCATGCCGGGCATGAGCGGGCTTGAGCTTCAGGACGAACTGCGCAAACGGGGCGTCAATCTGCCGATGATCTTCGTTTCAGCGTTCGCCGAAGTCGAGTCGGTCGTTCGTGCAATGCGTGGCGGCGCGCTCGATTTCTTCCAGAAGCCTTTTCCCTCTCAGCACCTGATCGAGCGCATCCAGGATGGCTTGCGCATCGACAAGGAGCGCGCCGACCTCTTGGCGCGCAATCGCATGATCGGTGAGCGTATTGCGCTGCTGACGCCGCGCGAGAAGGAAGTTCTGCAAGGGATTTTCGAAGGCAAGCTGACCAAGGTGATCGCGCAGGAACTCGGCATCGGCGTGCGTACGGCGGAGACTTACCGGCAGTTGATCATGCAGAAGCTGCAGGCCGGGTCGGTGGCCGAACTCGTGCGGATTGTGGTGGAGTCTATGCCGAGGTTGAATAGTCCGGCGGGTTGAGGTTGGTTTCGCCCCTGACGGGCGAGCATACTTTCTTTTGCTTCGCCAAAAGAAAGTAGCCAAAGAAAAGGCGACCCCGCGTCACCGTCGCGCCTGCGGCGCGATTCCCTGCGCTACGCCATTGCGCCGGGAGGCTGCGGAACTCGCCGCTGCGCGGCTCAGACAGTCCTCGCCAAATTCCCCCGGCGCAATGGCGCTGCTCGGCGGTGTCGAAGGGGGCAGCGGTCGCGTGCTCAGTGGTTGTTCGGAGCTGACGTCTCGGGCAGATTCTCGATTGCTGGCTGATTCACGAGCCCAACTGCCGCGCCACGCCGTGCCCGCAAGCCGAGATGTTTCTCATCCGAAAGCAGTGCTTTCGGCTTGTTGCGGAACGTTCCCTTGATGCTCACCACCGGCCCTTTGGCGGCGATGATCGACTTGAGCGTTTCGGTGCCTTTGAGGTTGATGATCTGCACGCCCTTGCCACCCGAAAGCCGTTTCATCTGGTCGAGCGGGAAGACGAGCAGGCGGCCGTCTTCCGATAGCGCTGCGATATGGTCCGCGCCCACGACGCGGACGGGCGGGAGAATGGAGCAGCCGTCTTCGAGCGTCAGGAAGGACTTGCCGGCCTTCTGCCGCGAGAGCAGGTCGCCGTAGGTGCAGATGAAGCCGTAGCCGGAGGTCTTGGCAACGAGTAGTTCGTCTTCGGGTTTTCCGGTGAGCACGTGCGCGATCTTGCCCGAACCGATCTCGATGAACGAGGGCAGCGGTGCGCCCATGCCTCGGCCGTCGGGCAGGGCGGCGATGGGGACGGTGAAGGCGCGGCCTTCGGTGGAGATGATGACCAGCGACTCGACCGAGCGGCATTCATGTGCCGAGCCGGGGCCGTCGCCATCCTTGTAGGCGACGCCGGAAAGGTCGAGACCATGGCCCTGGCGCACACGCGCCCAGCCTTTTTCGGAGACGATCAGCGTCACCGGTTCGTCGGCGACGGCAGCGACTTCCGAGCGCGACGCCATCGACGCGGGCTGGATCAGCGTGCGGCGCGCGTCGCCATGCTTGGCGGCATCGGCCTTGATCTCGCGGATGACGAGGCGGCGCATCAGATTGTCGCTTTCCAGCAGCTTTAGCAGCTCTTCCTTCTCGGCGCGCAGCTTCTCCAGTTCCTGCTCGATCTTGATGCCTTCGAGGCGAGCGAGCTGGCGCAGGCGGATTTCGAGGATGTCTTCGGCCTGGCGGTCGGAGAGGTTGAAACGTTCGATCAGCGCCGGCTTCGGTTCGTCCGACTCGCGGATCAGGTGGATCACTTCGTCGATGTTGAGGAAGACGATGTGCCGGCCTTCGAGGATGTGGATGCGGTCGTTGGTTTTCGCGAGACGGAATTCGGTACGCCGGCGCACGGTCGTCACGCGGAACTGGCACCACTCGCCGATCAGGTCGACGAGCGTTTTCTGGCACGGGCGACCGTCGATGCCGACAGCAACCAGGTTGATCGGCGCCGTGGTTTCGAGGCTGGTATGCGCCAGCAACAGCGCGACGAATTCGTCGCGATCAAGGCGCGAACTGACCGGCTCGAAGACGAGGCGGATGTCGTCGTCCTTGCCCGATTCGTCGCGCGCGCGTTCGAGTTGCGAGGCGAACAGTGCCTTGAGTTGCGCGGCCGACTGCTCAATAGATTTCTTGCCCGGCTTGGGCTGCGGGTTCATCAGCGTGCCGATTTCGGAGAGTACCTTGGCGCTGGATACGCCGGGCGGCAGTTCCTTGATCACCAATTGCCATGCGCCGCGCGCCATTTCCTCGAACTCGTAGCGTGCACGCACGCGCAGGCTGCCTCGTCCTGTGCTGTACGCGCTGGCGATTTCGGCCGGAGTGGAGATGATCTGGCCGCCACCGGGATAGTCGGGGCCGGGAATGTGTTCCATCAGCTCGGCGATGCCGGCTTGCGGATTCTGCAGCTTGTGGATCGCGGCGTTGGCGATTTCGTTGAGGTTGTGCGAGGGGATTTCGGTCGCCATGCCGACGGCGATACCCGAGGCGCCGTTGAGCAGCGAGAAGGGCAGGCGTGCGGGCAGGAAAGCCGGTTCCTCGAACGATCCGTCGTAGTTCGGCTGGTAGTCGACGGTGCCTTCGCCAAGTTCGCCAAGCAGGAGTTCGGCAATCGGGGCGAGACGCGCTTCCGTGTAGCGCATGGCCGCTGCGCTGTCGCCGTCACGCGAACCGAAATTGCCCTGTCCGTCGACCAAGGGGTAACGCAGCGAGAACGGTTGTGCCACGCGCACCATCGCGTCGTAGGCCGAGGTGTCGCCGTGCGGGTGGTACTTACCGATGACGTCGCCGACGACGCGCGCGGATTTCACCGGCTTGGCGCCAGCCATCAGGCCAAGTTCGCGCATGGCGAAGAGCACGCGGCGCTGTACCGGCTTCTGGCCGTCCTTCACGTCTGGGAGGGCGCGGCCCTTGACGACGGCGATGGCGTATTCGAGGTAGTCACGCGAGGCCGATTCGTGCAGCAGGATGCTTTCGCCGTCGTCATCCTGGATGACTTCGGGAGCGGTCGGTGGCGTTGGCGGGGCAGGCGGCGCGTTCATCGGCTCGGGCGCGGTGTTGGGTTCGGGCGGCGCAACCTCTGCAGCAACGGCCGTGGCATCTTCAGTCGTAGGTGTTGGCTCGATTTCGGCAAACAGATCAGGCGTCGCCGTATCGTCGTGTTTATGTGTCATTTCAGATCTCCGCGCCAATTAGCGCGCCATTGGCTTCCATCCACGCGCGGCGTCCGGCGGATTCACTCTTGGCCATCAGCATGTTCATCACCGGATTGGCGGTATCCGCGATCGGCAGGCGGATACGCATCAGCCGCCGCGTATCGGGCGACATGGTCGTCTCCCAAAGCTGCTCCGGGTTCATCTCGCCAAGACCTTTGAATCGGGAGAGCACGACAGCTTCGGGTTTGAAACCTTCGAGACGCAAGCGGTCCAGGATGGCTTCGCGCTCATCGTTATCCAGCGCATAGAGCTTGCGCGGCGGGCGCTTCTTGCCCTGCGCCGGCACGTCGAGGCGGTAGAGCGGTGGCTGGGCGAAGTACAGATGGCCGTGTTCGATCAGCTTCGGGAAGTGGCGGTAGAACAGGGTACAGAGCAGAACGCGGATGTGGCTGCCATCGACGTCGGCATCGGTCATGATGACGACCTTGCCATAGCGCAGGTTGTCGAGCACCGTGTCGGGCGCGCCCGGCAGGTGCGGGTCGATGCCCAGTGCGACGGCGATGTCATGCACTTCACGGTTGGCGAAGAGGCTGCCGACTTCGACTTCCCAGGTGTTGAGCACCTTGCCGCGCAGAGGAAGAATAGCTTGCAGTTCCTTGTCGCGCCCGGCCTTGGCCGAACCGCCGGCCGAATCGCCTTCGACGAGGAAGAGCTCGTTGCGTCGGATGTCCTCGCTCTGGCAGTCCGAGAGCTTGCCCGGCAGGATGGCGACGGCCGACTGCTTGCGCTTCTCGACCTTTTGTCCTGCACGCGAGCGCGCCTGCGCGGCCTTGATCGCCAGCTCGGTGATCTTCTTCGCGTCGTCCGGGTGTTCGTTGAGCCAGAGTTCGAGCGGGTCGCGCACCATGCGCGAAACGAGCGCCACGGCGTCGCGCGAGTTCAGGCGCTCCTTGGTCTGGCCCTGGAATGAAGGGTCAAGTACCCGTGCGGCAAGAACGTAGTTGGCGCGCGAGAAGACGTCGTCGGCAGCGAGCTTGATGCCTTTGGGCAGCAATGCGTGGTGTTCGGCGAAGCTCTTGATGGCGTCAAAGGCCGCCTGGCGCAGCCCCGTTTCGTGCGTGCCGCCGGCCGGTGTGGGAATCAGGTTAACGTAGGATTCGCGCGCCAGGTTGCCTTCGGCGCTCCAGCAGATCGCCCATGCGGCGCCTGAGCCGACCGGAAAGTTCTCGTCACCGGACGCGGCGTACTTCTCGGCGGTGAACATCGGAGCGACCAGGTCGCCATCGATCTGCTCGGCCAGATACTGCTGCATGCCGTCGGCAAAACACCAGGTTTTGGTTTCCCCATCCTCGAACTTCAGCGCGATCTCGAGGCCCGGCAGGAGCACGGCCTTGCTGCGCAGCAGGCGTTCGAGTTCGGCGGTCGGGATGTTAGGCGAGTCGAAGAACTGCGGATCGGGCCATGCGCGGATGCGCGTACCGCTGGTACGCTTGGGCGCATCGCCAATCCGTTGCAGCGGTTCGATGACGGCGCCGCCCGAAAAAGCCAGTTGATGGCGACCGCCGTCGCGCGTGACTTCGACTTCGAGGCGTGTCGACAGCGCATTCGTCACCGACACACCGACGCCATGCAAGCCGCCCGAGAAACGGTAGGCCGACGTGCCATCGTTCTTGTTGAACTTGCCGCCGGCGTGCAGTTGTGTGAAGACGACTTCGACCGTCGGCACACCTTCGACCGGGTGGATTTCGACCGGGATGCCGCGTCCGTCGTCCTGGATCGCTACCGATCCGTCGCTGTGCAACGTGACTGTGATTCGTTTGCAGTAGCCGCCGAGCGCTTCGTCGGCGGCGTTGTCGATCGCTTCCTGGATGATGTGCAGCGGGTGATTCGTCCGCGTGTACATGCCGGGACGATGGCGAACGGGCTCCAGCCCCTTCAGTACGGAAATTGATTCAGCGGTGTAACTCATGACGCAGGCCCTGAACGACAAAGGCCAGAACGTGTTATGGCCGGCCGGTGGATCCGTGGCAAGGAGAACGGAATCAAACCGTCTACTTTCGGGTTACGAGCGTGCGTAACACCACCACGATCAATTGCGACGACCGGTGAGCAGTCCTCAAGACCCGGCGTGATCGCAAGGCGAGGGCTGCGCAAACACGATGCTGACCTTTTGCTACGTTAAATTTCTTGTGTTCCGCTGCCCGACGGTGTCGGGGCAGCAACGAAGGCGAGAGTATAAAGGAATCGACTGGTGTCAGTGCTTTGTCTGACTAGAGGAGGGCGAGCGTGCTGCCCGGGTGGTGCAGAAAACAAGAAGCCTGCGGCTGAAAGCAAACGCTTCAGTCACGCAGGCTGCATGAGGTTTTCTCGTTTTCCCTGCGCCGAGCGCCGGGAGAGCAGGGGTCTTACCTGCCGTCGTAACACTCTTCTTCGTTCTCCGTGTTCATCGGAGCGTTGAAGTAGATGTCCAGAACGTAGGGGATGGATACGCAAGCAAGAACCAGGATGAAGCTAAGCATTTCTACTACCTTTCGCAATGTGAAATATGTTTCCGTCTAATGGGAAGAATAGTAGCGAAAAGCGTTTCCTAGCGCTGTTACGTCTTTGATCGTGTTCTGTATCAGATTGTGACGAAGGCTATTTCTTGACGTCTTCGCTCTTCGCGTGGGGAACGAGCCATGCCGGAATCTCATCGGTGGCCAGGTTGTCGAGCATGTACTGACGCATCAGTTTGCGTACGACCTGCGATGAATTCAGGTCCTGCCGCGCGCAAATCTCCTCAAACAGCTTCTTCTTCCTCGGATCAATCAGGATGGTCAGTCGGGCTGTGCGATTTTCCATGATCGGCCTTCAATTAATCTTTGATGATAACGCTATTATAATTTAAGTTATTTTGTATTTGTATAAGTGTTGTGCACAGTTATAATTCGCGGCTCGAAAGAACCTTGAATTCACTGTCCCGTCGTTTCGTTTCGGTTCGTGGCGACCGGATTCAGAGTCCAGCCTTGCCTTCCTTGTATGTCCTGTCGATCAGCGCTGCCGATAATTGAACTGCCCAGCCCCTTTTCCTGCGAAAGAGGCGTTGTTCGCGTGCTCGAAGATCGCGGCATGTCGCAGGACAGTCTTCTCCGGAAGCTCCTTGACGAGGAATACGATCGGCCCTTCGTTTTTGACGATGGATCGACACGCTCCCTGTACTTCTCTCTGCGCTATGTTCAAAGCAGCATGCGCACGCGCGACCCAGTTTCCCTGGAATTTGCCTACACGCGCAAGATGATGAGCTTTCTGCTCTTTCAGCGTCAGACGCGACATATCCTGATGCTGGGACTCGGTGGCGGTTCGCTCGCCAAGTATTGCTACGCGCGATTGCCGGAGTGCCGGATCGACGTGGTCGAAATTGATCCTTACGTGATTGGCTTTCGCGACCAGTTTTTCGTCCCGGCGAACGACAGCCGGTTTCGCGTCATCCACGACGATGCGGCGCGCTACGTGGATCGTTGTCCTTCGCAGCCCGATGTCATCATGCTGGACGCCTTCGACCGGAGCGGTTTTTCGCCGTCGATCGATAGCAGCGAGTTCTACCGGAAAGCGCGAACGCTCATGTCGCCAAAGGGCATCCTCGTCGCCAACCTGGCCGGTGCGAAGTCCGAGCGAATGAAGCATCTTGGTGCGATGCGCGAGGCGTTCGATGGCCGTTTGCTCGTCGTGCAAATTGGTGACGACGGCAATCATGTCGCGCTCGCATTCCGGAACGAGTCGTATGAGCCGCGCTGGCACTGGGTCGAAAAGAAGGCGAAAGTGCTCAAGCACCGACATCCCATCGATTTTCCGCGTTTTGCGCAGAAATTCGAGCGCAGCAAGAAGCTGGGATATCTGGATCGCATGATGAAGGCGCAATGATGCTTTCCGCTATCGACGGAAAATGAGGAGAGCACGCCCGTGACTCACAACGTATCCAGAGCACTTGATGCCGTTCCATCCCGCGCACCCTCCAGCGCATTGCCGGGCCTCCGACCATGAACCAACTCATTCTCGCTGTTCTCACTCTGCTCGTGGGCGCCGGGCTTTGCCTGCTCAATGTGGGCAACCGCGTGCGTGCGGCGCTGGGCTTGTTATCGCAAATGATCGCCATGCTGCTGGTCTGGTGGGTGGCCATTCCCGTACTGATGGGCGCGCCGGAAGTGACGGGCGGGATGGCCTGGGCGTATCCGATTGGTGCGGTTCATTTCCGGCTGGATGCGCTGGGCGCGTTCTTCCTCAGCTGGTCCTTGCCGATGACCTTGCTCGGCAGCGTGTATGCGGTGGGCTATCTGCAGAAGTACTTTCAGGGGCCGCGTCACGTCGGCGTGCATTTCGCGCTGCTCAACATGATTGCCTTGTCCTTCGTACTGGTTTACTGCGGCGATGAAGTCGTTTCCTTCCTGTTTGGCTGGGAAGTGGCCGCGCTGGCGGCATGGCAACTGGTGATCTGGGATTACACCAACCAGAAGGTGCGCTTCGCCGGCTTCAATTACCTGGTTTCGACGCACGTCGGCCTGCTGTTTCTGGTCGCGGCGGTGATGATCCTCTACACGCACAGCCAGTCCTGGGCATTCGCCGACATCGCTTATTGGATGAACAGCCATCCCGGTACGCTGCGCAACGTGGTCTTTCTGCTGCTGGTGACGAGCTTCGGTTTGAAATCGGCGTTCTTCCCTTTCCATTCCTGGCTACCACGCGCGCACGCTGCTGCACCGGCCCACGTCTCGGCGTTGATGTCGGGGGTGATCCACAAGGCCGGCCTGTATGCGCTGCTGCGCTTTACGCTGCTCATCGGCAAGCCGGATGAATGGATGGGGTGGTTCCTGATCGCGTTTTCCGTGACATCGGCGGTGATCGGCGGCCTATACACCGTCGGGCAACGCGATCTGAAACGACTGCTCGGCTACTCCTCGACCGAGAACGTGGGGATCGCCGGAATCGGCTTTGGCGTTGGCTGCCTGGGCCTGAGTTGGGGTAACACGCCGCTCGTCGTGCTGGGCTTCGGTGGCGGACTGCTGCACGTGCTCAACCACGCGTTCTTCAAATGCCAGCTGTTCTACGCGGCGGGCTGCGTGTATCAGGTCAAACACGTCATCGACATGGAACGGCTCGGTGGCCTGTTCAAGCTGATGCCCTTTACGGCCATTTGCTTTGTCATCGGTGGCGTGGCCATCTCGGCGCTGCCGCCGTTCAACGGATTCGCCAGCGAGTTTACGATCTACTCGGGCCTGTTCAGCAATGAAAGCATGGGCATCTGGGCAAAGCTGACCTTGAGCCTGGTCGCGGCGGCGCTGGCTTTTGTTGGCGCTGTGTCGGCGCTGAGCATCACCCGCGCCTTCGGCGTGATCTTCCTCGGCAATTCGCGCGACGACAGCCTGCCGGAAGGACACGAGGCCAGTCGCTGGATGCTGGTACCCATGGGAATCCACGCGCTCGGGACGGTGTTGCTCGGCGTCGTGCCGGTCGCCGGATTTGCCATGGTCGCGGCGCCGCTTGCGCTGTTCATGCAGACGGTGCCTGAATCGGTCAGGGAAGGCGTACTGCAGGGCGTGGTTGCCAACCTGTCGCGCGTCGGACTGATTTCCGGTGGGCTGGTGGCGGTGATCCTTGTCGTGCTATGGCTGCGTTCACGGCTCGCGACGCAGAAGCCGGACAAGAACCAGACATGGGGCTGCGGCTACGACCTGCCGAATACGCGCATGCAGTACTCGGGCGCCAGCTTTTCCACCGATTTTTCTCAGAATTTCAGGAACATCATGGTCTTGCTCAAGCGGCAGAAGGCGCCGGCTGGCTACTTTCCCGACGAGAGCTACGTCATCACCGACTGCGTCGATGCCGTCGAGCGTCGCCTTTATAACGTGATCGATCACGGGGTCGATACGGCCGTTGAACTGTCGGAGAAGATGCGGGAAGACGATCCACGCCTGGCATTTGCGTTCGGCCTCGCCGGCGTCGTGATCATCGCGGTGCTTGTCCTGTTGGCGGAAGGAGCGCTGCAATGAAAACGGCTCTGCAATTGATTCATTGGAGCTTTGTGCTGGTGATGCCGATCCTGATCGTCGGCGTCGTCAATCGGACCAAGTCCTGGTGGGCGGCGCGCAAGGGGCCGCGGATCGTCCAGTTCGCCTATGACCTCTTGCGGTTGCTGGGCAAGCGGCCGGTCGAGAGCACCACGGCGACGCCCTTGTTTCGCGCAGGTGCCTACGTGGTGTTGATCGCCGGTGTGCTGGCTGCCGGCATGGCGCCGATGCTTGGGCAGTTCGCGCCGATCCAGTTTTCGCACGATTTCATCGTGATGGCCTACACGCTGGGACTGGCGCGCATCGCGCTGATGATTTCGGCAATGGACGTCGGCAGCTCGTTCGAAGGCATGGGCGCCGCGCGTGAAGCGGCGTTCTCGTCCTACGCCGAACCAGCGCTGTTCCTGCTCATCGGCACGGCCAGCGCCGCGACAGGCATGACGAGCTTCGCCGACCTGATCGGCCATCTGCACAACACGCCGTACTACGCGATCATCGTCGCGCCGCTGGTGCTGTGCCTGCTCATTCTGTTGCAGGCGGAAGCCGCGCGCGTTCCGGTCGACGACCCGCTGACGCACCTGGAGCTGACCATGATTCACGAGGTGATGATCCTCGATCACAGCGGCCCGGAGCTGGCGGCCATGCAGTTCGCCGCTGCCATGAAGATGACGCTTTACGCCGGCCTGATCGCGGCGCTGGTGAATCCGTTCAACCCGCTCACCGAGCCGGTCGCCTGCGTGCTGGCCTCGTTCGGATTGATGCTGGTCGTGGGACTCGTGGTCGGGTGTATCGAGTCGCTGACGGCGAGATTACCGATGCGCTGGGTGACGCACTACCTGTCGATAGCTTCGGTAGCCGCGATTGGCTGCATGGTCGTGATCGGATCATTGGGAGTGAGCAACTGATGACTCTGACTTTACCCCTGATTTTCTGCCTGATCGCCACCGTCATTCCGGTGTTCTTCGGCAAGATCTCGTCCGCGCCGACCTGGCTGAGCCTGCAGGCGCTGGCGCTGGGATGGATCACCCTCAACAACGCCGGAGAAGTATCCGCCCATGCGGCACTGGTCGGACTCGAGGTGCTGCTGGTGCGCGCCATACTGGTTCCGCAGTTGCTGCGCCGTGCGCTCCGGAAACAGACGAACTCACGAATGAGCCTGATGCCGTCCAACCTGTTCGCCTGGATCATCGCCGTCATGCTGATCATCCTCGCCTTCAAGTTCGGCGACGGCGCGCGGGCGGATGCGCGGG
>JAGNOM010000157.1 GCA_017990155.1 Propionivibrio sp.
AGGCGGCATTACACCCATCCGGCCGTTGGCGATCGTTTCCACGATCTGTTCCGGCGTGCCGCCCCATTGCCAGTCTTTATCCGTCAGATTCGGAAATCCCTTGTCGCGCGAACCTTGGCCCGTCACCCCGTGACACTGGATGCAATAGGTCTGGAACAGACGTCCGGCCATTTCCATGGCTTCCTTGTCCGCGGCCACCGCCTGCAGATCCATCTTCTGGAATTTTTCAAAAAGCGGCTTGACTTGCGCATCAACCGTGGCGACTTCCTTCGTATGCTCGCCGACTGAAGTCCAGCCGAAGATGCCGGGATAGCGCCCGAGCGCCGGATACAGGGCCACGTAGATCAGCGCAAAAATGACCGTGCCGTAGAACAGCCACATCCACCAGCGCGGCAGCGGGTTGTTGTACTCATTCAGCGTCTCGTCCCAGACATGCCCGGTGGTAACCGTCGTTTGCTCACCACCCGGATGATGGACGCTCTGCGACCAGAGGAATACACCGCAGGCAATGACGCTGATCAGAACGATCAGGATGACGTACCAGTTCCAGAACTCATTCACGAAATCACTCATGATTTTTTCCTTTGTTCATCGCGGGACTGAAGGCCAAGTTCGAATTGGTCTGCCTCAGCGTCCGCGAACGGCAAATTGGCGGCTTGTTCAAAACGTTGCTTGTTGCTTTTCACTCCATAAGCCCACCAAACGACGCCCAGGAATGTCAGCAGCGAGACCACCGTCACGATGGATCGAAGATCGTTGATGTCCATGGCTTACTTGGCGCCTTTCATTTCAATGCCCATTCCCTGGAGGTACGCGATCAGCACGTCAAGCTCTGTTTTGCCTTCAACCTCCTTGCCGGCCCCGGCGATTTCTTCATCGGTGTACGGGACACCCACCTTGCGCAGCGCCGCCATCTTGCCCGCGATCCCGGCGGCATCGGCCGGGTTATTGGCCAACCAGCCGAAGGCCGGCATGTTCGATTCGGGCACCACGTCGCGCGGGTTGATCAGATGCGCGCGGTGCCATTCATCCGAGTAACGGCCACCTACGCGGTGCAAGTCCGGCCCCGTCCGCTTCGATCCCCACTGGAACGGATGGTCATAAACGAATTCGCCAGCCACCGAGTAGTGGCCATAGCGCTCGGTTTCGGCGCGGAATGGACGAATCATCTGCGAATGACAGAGGAAGCAGCCTTCGCGGATGTAGATATCGCGTCCGGCAAGCCGCACCGGGCTGTAGGGTTTCAACCCATCCACGGGCGTCATGGTTGATTTCTGGAAAAACAGCGGAACGATCTCCAGCAGGCCGCCGACACTGACCACCAGAACGGTCAGGATGATCAGCAGGCCGACATTGCGCTCAATCGAATCTTGCGTCAGTTTCATTTTGATAACTCCCTTAGGCGTGCTGACCGGATACCAGAAGCACCGGCGCGTCTTCGGTTTTTCCACCCGCCATGGTCTTGAACATGTTGTAAGCCATGATCAACATCCCGGACAGGAAGAGCACGCCGCCCATCAGGCGAATGCCCCAGAACGGATACGAGACCTTGACCGATTCGACGAAGCTGTAGGCCAGCGTACCGTCGGCGTTAACCTGACGCCACATCAAGCCTTGCATGACCCCGGCAATCCACATAGAGGCGATGTAGAGCACGATGCCCACGGTCGACACCCAGAAGTGCACCGTAATCAGCTTGACGCTATGCATTTCCGGCTTGCCGAAGAGACGTGGCAAGAGGTAGTAGATCGAGCCGATGGAAACCATGGCCACCCAACCCAGCGCACCGGAATGAACGTGCCCGACGGTCCAGTCGGTGTAGTGCGAGAGCGCATTCACCGTCTTGATCGACATCATCGGCCCTTCGAAGGTCGACATCCCGTAGAAGGAAAGCGAGGTGATCAGGAACTTAAGGATTGGGTCGTCACGTAGCTTATGCCACGCGCCGGAGAGCGTCATGATGCCGTTGATCATGCCACCCCACGACGGCGCCAGGAGGATCAGCGAAAAGATCATGCCGACCGACTGCGTCCAGTCCGGAAGTGCCGTGTAGTGAAGGTGGTGCGGACCCGCCCACATGTAGGTGAAGATCAGCGCCCAGAAGTGCACCACGGAGAGACGGTAGGAATACACCGGGCGATCGGCCTGCTTTGGCACAAAGTAGTACATCATGCCGAGGAAGCCCGCGGTCAGGAAGAAACCGACCGCGTTGTGGCCGTACCACCACTGGATCATCGCATCCTGCACTCCGGCGTAAGCGGAGTAGGACTTGGTGAGGGAGACTGGAATCGCTGCGCTGTTAACAATGTGCAACAAGGCCACGGCCAGGATGAACCCGCCGTAGAACCAGTTGGCGACATAAATGTGCGTCACCTTGCGTTTGAATATGGTTCCGAAGAAGACCACGGCGTAAGCCACCCAGACGAGCGCGATCAGGATATCGATCGGCCACTCAAGTTCGGCGTATTCCTTGCCCTGGGTCAGTCCGAGCGGCAAGGTAATCGCCGCCAGAACGATCACGAGTTGCCACCCCCAGAAGACGAAGGAAGCGAGCGCATCGGAAAACAGTCGGGTGTGGCAGGTACGCTGGACGACATACAAAGACGTTCCCATCAATGCACAGCCGCCGAACGCGAAGATCACGGCGTTCGTATGCAGGGGACGCAGGCGCCCGAAATGCAGGAAACCCAGATTCAGCTCGGGCCACACCAGTTGCGCGGCGATGATCACGCCGACCAACATGCCGACGATGCCCCATATGACGGACATCACGGTGAATTGTCGTACCACCGTATAGTTATATTTCGACTGAGTTTCCGACATGGACCCACCTCATAGTTAGTAAAGTAAAACGCGATTCTGCCGCCCTGAAATACCCACACCAACAGGATAGGCATTATTAGATATTATTCAAAGACAGCGCAAGCAAATTTGATCTAGATCAAATACGGCGCTCACAATATCAAAAATCAAATTCAGACGAAAGCAAACGCTGGAAAGCCGTCCTTACGGGCCCTCAGCATCCCGCCCGGGCGCCGGCTTCCGTACCACGTTCGCATCGTCGCCCTCCGCCGGCGCCTTGTCGTCGTCCATCAACACCCGGTAGGCAGGCCCTTCCATATCGTCAAACTGCCCACTTCGCAGCGACCACCAGAAAACGACGCCAATCAGGAAGACAATCGCGACCGAGACCGGGATCAACAAATACAGGCTTTCCATAAGTGATCACCGTTCCGAAGAGCTTTGCAGGCGCAGGGAATTCAGTACCACCAGCAGCGAACTGCCGGACATACCGATCCCCGCCATCCACGGCGTGACAAAACCACTCATCGCCAACGGAAGCGCAACCAAGTTGTAAACAAAGGACCAGATGAGGTTCTGCCGAATCACGCGCAGCGATCGGCGAGCGACAAAGAAGCCGCGCCGCAGATGGTCCAGGTTTTCCGACAACAGGATCAGATCCGCCTGCGTCCGCGCCAATTGCGAACCGCCGCCCATGGCGATCGACACCTGCGCCTGAGCCAGCACAGGGGCGTCGTTGACGCCATCGCCGACCATCGCGACCACCCCGCCACCGGCTTGAATCCGGCGGACAAAGTCGTGCTTGCCCTGCGGCGACGCGCCGGCCTCGACTTCATCGATTCCCAACGCTTGCGCGACTTGATGCGCAACCGGCGAAGCGTCCCCGGTCAGCAGTGCCACGTGCCGCCCGGCGGCGCGCAAAGCCGCGATCATCGCCGCCGCCTCCGGCCGAATCTGGTCGCCAAAGCTAAACAGCGCCAGCCAGCCGCTTTCATTCCCCAGCGCGATGACGGTATCGCCCCGCTCGGCAAAGGATCGGGCCGACTCCGGCAACGGAATGCCGTGCAGCGCCTCGACATACGCCGGGCGGCCGACACGATGGACGCATCGTTCATGAACGCCCGAGATTCCACTCCCCGGCACATTCTCGACCGACGTCAGCAAAAAACCCTCTGCCCCGCCCAGCGCTTCGCGCAATGCCGCGCCGATCGGGTGTTCGGAAGCCTGCTCGATGCCGGCAGCGAGCGCCAGGCATTGATCCCGGTCAAGGCTGCCCAACGGCAACACGTCAAGCAGCGTCATCTTTCCGGTCGTCAGCGTTCCGGTCTTGTCAAAGACGAAGTGCGTCGCCCGGGCCAGCGTTTCGATGGCATGACTGCGTGTCACCAGCAATCCGGCACGCGCCATCGCGCCGCTGGCGACCGTCAGAGCCACCGGCGTCGCCAGCGAAAGAGCGCACGGGCACGTCACCACCAGCACTGAAACGGTGATCCACAGCGCCTTGCCTGGATCGACGAACCACCAGACGACGGCCACGACGGCCGCAATCACGAGCAGCGCCAGGAGGAAGCGACTGGCGATGCGGTCCGCCACCTCGACGATCCGTGGCTTCTCCATCGCCGCACGCTCCATCAGGCGAACGATCGCCGACAAGCGCGTTGCTTCGCCGACTTGCTCCACCTTGACGAAGATCGGACTCTCGATATTGACCGCGCCGCCAATCACCACCGAACCGGGCGACTTGGCGACAGGAGCACTCTCGCCGGTGAGCAAGGACTCGTTCGCGCAACTGCCCCCCTCAACGACGTGACCATCGGCCGGGATGGTTTCGCCCGGCTTGATCAACACCACGTCGCCCGGCTGCAGCTCGGCCGCCATGACCTGCTCGCTGGCTCGATCGAGCGGAAAGCCACTCACCCGCGCGGCAAACGTGGGCATCAGGCGCGCCAGCGCTTCGGTCACGCTCACCGCCTTCTGCCGCGCCGTCATTTCCAGGAAACGTCCGCCGAGCAGGAAAAACACGAACATCGTCACCGAGTCGAAGTAAACCTCGCCGGACGCTGTCAGCGTCGCCCAGACGCTCGCCGCAAACGCGGCACCGACGCCCAAGGCCACCGGCACATCCATCCCGACCCGACGCATGCTCAGATCGCGCCAGGCGCCGCGAAAAAACGGCGCTGCTGAATAGAACACCACCGGCAAGGTCAGCACCATACTCGCCCAGCGTAGCAACAGCTCGATATCCGGAGTCATATCGCCATCGCCCGCGACGTAGGCGGGGATCGCGTACATCATCACCTGCATCATGCCGAAGCCGGCGACAAAAACACGCCACAGCGCGCGCTTGCGCTCCTTGCGCGCGACCTCTTCGTTTTTCGCCGCGTCATACGGATAGGCGCGATAGCCGATGGCGACAATCGCCGCCAGGATGTCGGAAAGCTGAACCCGCTCGGCGTCCCAACGCACTCGCGCCCGCCGGGTCGCGAAGTTGATCTCGACGCCAATCACACCGGGAAGCTGCGCGACGTGGCGCTCATTCAGCCAGATGCAGGCGGCGCAGGTGATGCCCTCGATGATCAGCGAAGCCTCGCGCTCGTGTTCGCCAAGAACGCGGACGAAGCTCTTCTGGAAATCCGCATGATCGTAGAGTTTCAGCCCGTCCAGAATCGACGGCACCGCCTCGCGCGCGGTTTCTGGCAAGGCGTCGCGGTTGCGGTAATAGTCGTCGAGCCCGTGCTCGACGATCGCCTGCGCAACGGCCTGGCACCCAATGCAGCACATGGCGCGCGGCAAACCATCGACCTTGACCAATAACTCCACGCTGGGCGGGATCGTTTGCCCACAGTGATAACAACGCTCCTGACTCATCCCCTCGATCCCATGCTTGGTCAACCTCGATGTCCGCTTGTTCGGCGCGGCTCAGACGCGAAAGAGTATATGACAGTTCCCTGAAGCAAGGATTTTGCTGGCATTCCGAGCCACGCCAAGCTCCGCGACGATGTCCGGCTACGCAATGGGCACCGATAAACCGTTATAATTCAGGCTTTTCGCCCTCGCTCCGACCACTCACCCTGATGCTTGTCCACCGCGGTTTTTCTCACGTATCGCCCAAGGCCACCGTGCTGACCATCGGCAACTTCGATGGTGTACACCTTGGACATCGTGCGCTGTTGGCACAACTGAAGGACGCTGCCGAGCGCGAAAACCTCCAGCCGACCGTACTCACGTTCGAGCCGCATCCGCGCGAATACTTCGCCCCCGACTCGGCACCGGCGCGGCTGTCCACGCTGCGCGAAAAGCTGGAAATGATCGCCGATGCGGGTGCCGAAGCCACCTATGTCGTTCGTTTCAACGCCCGCTTTGCGGCGCTATCGGCGGAAGAATTCATCGAACGCATTCTGGTGGGCTGCCTGCGCGTCAAGCACCTGATCATTGGCGACGATTTCCGGTTTGGTGCCAATCGTCGCGGCGACTTTGACATGCTTCGCCAGAGCGGCGCCGACCATGGCTTTCAGGTCGATGCGATGGGCTGCGTCACGCTGAGAGGCGAGCGCGCATCGAGCTCCGCAGTGCGCGACGCACTTGCCGGCGGACGCATGGAACATGCGGCGCGACTGCTTGGAAGACCGTACTCGATCGACGGCCGCGTGGTGCATGGCGAGAAGATGGGCCGGCAGCTCGGCTTCGCCACCGCCAACATCCGCATCAAGCACGACAAACCGCCACTGACCGGCGTCTTTGCCGTCGAAGTGCACGGGCTGGCCGATGGTCCGCACCAAGGCGTCGCCAACCTCGGCATCCGTCCGAGCGCCAACCAGGTCGCCCGACCGCTTCTGGAAGTCCACCTG
>JAGNOM010000158.1 GCA_017990155.1 Propionivibrio sp.
AACAGCGGCTGCGCCATGACCGTGTCGCCGATCCAGGCGGGCGCGACGATCAGGGCGCGCAGCATCAGTGGCCCTTCGGCGCTTCGCCCTTGAAGACGTAGTGCGCGCTACAGTACGGGCAGGTAACTTCGCCGGTGTGCAGCACGTCGAGGAACACGCGCGGGTGCTGGTTCCACAGCGGTGCATCCGGCATCGGGCAGTGTAGCGGCAGGTCGTGGGCAGTGACTTCGATGGTTTTTGGAGCGGATTTTTCAGCCATGTCGGTTCCCTGAATTTTGTGAGCGAAGGTTTATACGTAGGCCAGCCAGTCTTCATGCGCGGGCATACGGCCGTTGACGCAGTCGAAGAACAGGCTCTGGATTTGTGTCGTGATCGGGCCGCGCCGACCGGCGCCGATCTGGCGATTGTCGAGTTCGCGGATCGGCGTCACTTCGGCGGCGGTGCCGGTGAAGAAGGCTTCATCGGCGCAATACACTTCGTCGCGCGTGATGCGCTTCTCGATGACTTTCAGCCCGAGTTCGTCGGCCAGCGTCAGCACCGTGGCGCGCGTGATGCCTTCGAGGCAGGAGGTGAGGTCGGGCGTGTACAGCTTGCCGCCCTTGACGATGAAGATGTTCTCGCCGGCGCCCTCGGCGACATAGCCGTCGACGTCGAGCAGCAGCGCCTCGTCGTAACCGTCGTGCGCGACTTCCTGGTGCGCGAGGATCGAGTTGGTGTAGGTGCCGACTGACTTCGAGCGGCACATGTTGATGTTGACGTGATGGCGGGTGAAGGAGGATGTCTTGACGCGGATACCTTTTTCCATGCCCTCGGCGCCGAGGTAGGCGCCCCACGGCCAGGCAGCGACGGCGACGTGCGTGCTGATGCCGGTGGCGGCGATGCCCATTGCTTCCGAGCCGTAGAAGACGATTGGGCGGATGTAGCAGGATTCGAGCTGGTTGGCGCGCACGACTTCCTTCTGCGCCTCGATCAGCGTTTCCTTGTCCCAAGGCATCTTCATCTGGAAGATGTACGCCGAATTGAACAGGCGGTCGGTGTGCTCCTGCAGGCGGAAGATGGTGGTGCCTTTTTCGGCCTTGTAGGCGCGGATGCCTTCGAAAACGCCCATGCCGTAATGCAACGTGTGGGTCAGTACATGCGTCGTGGCGTCACGCCAGGGCACCAGTTTTCCGTCGTGCCAGATGAAGCCGTCGCGATCCGCCATTGACATCTTTTCTCTCCGTCTGCCGCAAGAATTGAAACCGAAATTCTAGCCGAATTCATGGCCCCGATGGCGGTAAAATGGGCGTTTTGCCCGATCCACGAGGCTTGCAAGATGGTCTGGAAACCCAATGTCACGGTCGCCGCCGTGATTGAACGCGATGGCAAATTCCTGCTGGTCGAGGAAGAGACCGACGACGGCATCCGCTTCAATCAGCCGGCCGGTCATCTCGAATGCCGCGAGGCCTTGACCGACGCCGTGATCCGCGAAGCACTGGAAGAAACCGGCTATGCGTTCGACCCGAAATTCATTGTCGGCATCTACAACTGGCGCAACGAAGTGAAGGACATCACCTATCTGCGTTTCGCCTTCGGCGGCGAAATCGTCGGCCACGATGCCGAGCGCAAGCTGGACGCAGGCATCATAGCTGCGCGCTGGCTGACGCTCGACGAGATCCGCGCGTTGAAGGACCGCCATCGCAGTCCGCTGATCATGCAGTGCATTGAGGACTGGCAGGCCGGCAAGCGTTACCCGCTTGATCTGGTCACGCACTACGCATGAGGTTGCTGGCGCTGGTATTGATGTGCTGGGCGCTGCCGGCGGGTGCGGTCGAGCGGGTGTCGGTTTGCTACAACTACGGCTGCCTCGCGCAATCGGTGGTTGAGATCAGCGACGAGCGGCTTGTCGAAGTCGGGCGTCTGCTGCACGAAACAACGGATGCCGAGGGCGAGCGTGCGGCGATTGCTCGGATTGTCGGGCACATGCTGGGCTGGGCCGCCGAACAGACACCGATCGGGGCCGATCGGGGCGGCAACTACGCGGACGAAGGCGTTTATGGAAGGATGGACTGCATCGACCACTCGACGACGACGACGCGGCTGCTGCGCATGATCGAGGCCAAGGGCATGCTGCGCTTCCACCACGTGCTCGACCCCGTTTTACGCCGACGCTTTTTGCTCTTCGAGCACTATTCAGCGTTGATCGAGGAACGCAAGCCCGGCGCCAGCGATTGCGGTTGCGATGGCGAGATAGAAGCGGACCCGTCGAAGCAGTTCGTCGTCGATAGCTGGTTTTTTGATAACGGCCAAGCCGCTGCAGTCATGCCGCTGGCGCGCTGGAAATCGGGCGAAAGTCCAGGAGAAAGTCCAAATGAAAACGAATGAAGGCAAGGGTAAGACGGTTGTCGTCGGCCTTTCGGGCGGCGTCGATTCGTCAGTTGCGGCCTTGCTGCTCAAGCAACAGGGATGGAACGTCGTCGGCCTGTTCATGAAAAACTGGGAAGACGATGACGACGGCGAATACTGCTCGACGCGGCAGGATCTGATCGACGTGATGAGCGTCGCGGACACCATCGGCATCGATGTCGAAGTGGTGAACTTTGCCAAGGAGTACCGCGAGCGCGTGTTCTCGATCTTTCTCGAGGAATACAAGGCCGGACGCACGCCGAATCCAGACGTGCTGTGCAATTCAGAGATCAAGTTCAAGGCTTTTCTCGACCACGCGCTGCAGATGGGCGCCGACAAAATCGCCACCGGCCACTATGCCGGCGTGAGGGAATTCAACGGCAAGTTCCAACTGCTCAAGGCCGAGGACGGGACCAAGGACCAGAGCTATTTCCTGCATCGCCTCAACCAGCAGCAGCTGTCGAAGACGCTCTTCCCGCTCGCCGACATCTACAAGCGCGATGTACGCAAGATGGCGGAGGACGCGGGACTGCATGTCGCGGTGAAAAAGGATTCGACCGGCATCTGCTTCATCGGCGAACGTCCGTTCAAGGAATTCCTGATGCGCTACTTGCCGCCGAAGAAAGGCGAAATCCGCTGCCTTGACGACGCGCGCGTACTCGGCGAACACGATGGCCTGACCTTCCACACGCTCGGCCAGCGCAAGGGTTTGCACATCGGCGGCACCAAGAGCTACGGCAAGGACGGCGACCATGAGGCGTGGTTCGTGGCTAAAAAGGACATGGCGAAAAACATTCTCTATGTCGTGCAGGGGCATGACCATCCGGCCTTGCTTTCAGAGCAGCTCAACGCCAATCAGCTGTCCTGGATTTCTGGTGAGCAGCCGCACACGCACTGGGTGTACGCTGCCAAGACCCGCTATCGCCAGCCGGACGCGCCGTGCGAGATCGAGCGCGTTGACCTCGACTCGTGCCAGATCAACTTCGCCGAAGCCCAATGGGCCGTCACGCCGGGTCAATCGGTGGTGGTGTATGAAAGCCGGGTGTGTCTGGGTGGCGGGGTGATTGTTTGAGTCAAAACCTTTTTCACCACAGAGGCACAGAGACACAGAGAATTCTTGAGAGACGAGTAATTCGATTCAAATCTCTGTGTCTCTGTGCCTCTGTGGTTAAGGGTCTTAATTGAGCGGCACCGTACCGGGACTACCCTTCCGCGCCGTCCTGTGGAGCGTGGCGCTGGCGGCGCTCGGTTATCTCGGCCTGTCGTTGTGGGCCGGCTGGCGCGAGGTGGTCGCCGCCGTTGTGCAGGTCGGGCCCTTGGTCCTGCTCGGTTTGCTGTCGCTGTCGCTGACCAACTACCTGCTGCGCTTCGTGCGTTGGGGTCGGTATCTTTCGCTGCTTGATGCGCCTGTGCCGTGGCGGATCAATCTCGACGCCTATTTTTCCGGCTTCGCGCTGACGACGAGCCCCGGCAAGGTCGGCGAGATGTTGCGCTCGGTGCTGCTCAAGCGGCACGGCGTACCGCCGGCGGCGAGCATCGCGGCGTTCTTCGCCGAACGGTTGAGTGATTTGCTCTCGGTCGTGATTCTGGCCGCGGTCGGACTATGGGCCTACGCGCCGGCACGCCCGGTGATCGGTCTGGCGCTGGCGCTGGTGTTCGTCTCGCTGCTGCTCGCGCAATGGACGGCGCTGATTGCCGCCATCGACCGCTGGGCGGCGGCGCGGCCGCAGAAATGGGCTCAACTGCTCGTCAAGCTGTGCGAGATCGTCCTGCATTTCCGCCGCTGCTTCAGCCTGCCGGCGATGGCGATGGGACTCGGCCTCGGCGTCGTCGCCTGGCTCGCCGAAGGATTGGGTTTCTGGTGGCTGTTGCACGCGCTCGGTCATCCGCTGCCGGTGACGACGGCGGTGTTCGTCTACGCGTTCGGCATGCTGGTCGGCGGATTGTCGTTCCTGCCAGGCGGCTTGGGCAGTAGTGAAGCGGTGATGATCGGCCTCCTGATGATGTACGGTTTCCCGGAGTCGGCGGCGGTGACGGCGACGCTGATCTGCCGGCTCGCAACGCTGTGGTTCGCGGTCGGACTCGGCGCGGTCTTCCTGGCGAGGCACCGCTGATGACTTTGGGTTCGTGGGGTCAGTTGCCGGCTCAACCAGCCAGCGAAGAGCGTTGGCTGAGCGACCGATCGGCGGCGTTGCCGGCTTGCGAGAAGTCGATGCTGGCTTACGGTAATGGCCGCAGCTACGGCGATGTCGGACTGAACAGCGGCGCGACGCTGCTGCATACGCGCGGACTGGATCGCTTCATCGCTTTTGACGAAGCGACGGGCGTGCTGATTTGCGAGGCTGGCGTCCTGCTTTCGGAAATCCTCGAACTCTTCGTTCCGCGCGGCTGGTTCCTGCCGGTGACGCCGGGAACGCGCTTCGTCACCGTCGGCGGCGCCATCGCCAACGACGTGCACAGCAAGAACCACCACGGCGCCGGCACTTTCGGCTGCCACGTGCGGCGCTTCGAGTTGTTGCGTTCGGACGGCTCGCGTCTTCTGTGCTCGACTGACGAAAATCCGAAGTGGTTCGCCGCGACAATCGGCGGCCTTGGGTTGACCGGCCTGATCACCTGGGTCGAAATGGCGCTGAAACCGATTTCCGGCGTCGGCATCGCCGTGCGCAACCGGCGCTTTACCGGACTCGACGCCTTCTTCGAACTCAACGCCGAGGCTGAAGCTGCACACGAATACACGGTCGCGTGGATCGACTGTCTTGCCACTACGCCTCGCGGCATTTTCATGGCCGGCGATCATTCAACCGGGCGCGGCTTCCCCGGCAAGACGAAAAAGCCATTGAGCGTGCCGCTGACGCCGCCGATTTCGCTGATCAACGGGTTGTCGCTGCGCGCCTTCAACCAGGCGTACTTCAACCGCCCGATCGCCGACGAAACGCTGGTTCACTACGAACCCTTCTTCTATCCGCTCGACGGCATCCTGCACTGGAACCGGCTGTACGGCCGACAAGGTTTTTTCCAGTACCAGTTCGTGCTGCCGATGCAAGCGCGCGAGGCGCTGGACGAGGTGCTGCGCAGCATCGCGGCGAGCGGGCAAGGCTCGTTTCTCGCCGTGCTGAAGACCTTCGGTGACAAGCGCAGTCCCGGAATGCTCTCGTTTCCGATGCCGGGCGTCACGCTGGCACTCGATTTCCCCAATCGCGGCGCGCCGACGCTGGCGCTGTTCGAGCGGCTTGACGCCATCATCGACAATGCGGGTGGGCGGCTTTATCCGGCCAAGGATGCGCGCATGAGTGCGGCCTTTTTCCAGAACAGTTATCCGGGACTCGACGATTTCGAGCCGTTCATCGACCCGAAATTCTCCTCAAATTTCTCGCGGCGGGTTTTGAGTTAAACGGAGAAGAAGAATATGAAAAAAATCCTGATCATCGGCGCCACTTCGGCGATCGCGGAAGCGACGGCGCGGCTGTGGGCGGCGCGTGGCGCGGCGCTGTTTCTTGTCGGCCGAAAAACCGGACAGCTCAACACGATTGCCGACGATCTGCGCATTCGCGGTGCAGCGTCGGTCGGCTGCTTCACGATGGACGCGTGCGATACCCCATCGCATGCGGCAATGCTCGAAGCGGCAGAAATCGCCCTGGGCGGACTCGATGTCGCGCTCATTGCACACGGTTCTCTGCCGGACCAGAAAGCCTGCGAAGCGTCGGTCGACCTGACGCTCCAGGAAATCAACACCAACGCGCTGTCGGTCATCGCGCTCGCGACACTCATCGCGCAAGGCTTTGAAAAGCAGGGTCGCGGCACGCTGGCGGTGATCAGTTCAGTCGCCGGCGATCGCGGCCGGCGAAGCAATTACGTGTATGGCGCGGCCAAGGGCATGGTCAGTCTCTTCATGCAGGGATTGCGCAATCGGCTGACCAGGAAGGGCGTGCAAGTGCTGACGATCAAGCCCGGTTTCGTCGATACCCCGATGACCGCCACTTTCCCCAAAGGCGCGCTGTGGGCCAAGCCCGATGCCATCGCGCGCGGCATCGTGCGCGCGGTCGAGCGCGGTGCCGACGAGGTCTATCTGCCCGGATTCTGGCGGCTGATCATGCTCATCATCCGGCATATCCCTGAACGGGTGTTCAAGAAGCTGTCGCTGTAGG
>JAGNOM010000159.1 GCA_017990155.1 Propionivibrio sp.
AGTGGCACTACGTGCCGGCAACGATCGCCTGTTTGCTTGCCGGCGCACTCATTGGCGGTATTCAGGGGTATTTCATTGCTTTCCATCGGATTCCGGCGTTCATCGTCACGCTCGGCGGCATGTTGGTGTTCCGTGGCGCCTGTCTGGCGTTGCTGCAAGGACAATCGGTCGGGCCATTCCCGCGCGAGTTTCAGCTGCTGAGCTCAGGGTTTATTCCTGATCCGTTCGGAGGCGAGGGCTTGCGTGTTACGTCCCTGTTGCTGGGTGGCCTGGTTGCCGTCGCGTTCTTCTACATGAATCTGCGTGAGCGCGCCAACAAACTTCAGTACGGTGCCGCCGCCGAGCCGCTCGGTTTCCTGATTGGCAAGAACGTCGTGTTTTCGGCGGCGATTCTCTCTTTTGCCTACCTGCTTTCGACCTACAAGGGCCTGCCGAACGTGATGGTCATCATGTTCGTACTGATGATGATTTTCGACTTCATCACCAACCGGACGACCATCGGTCGACGCATCTATGCCCTCGGTGGTAACGAGAAGGCTGCACGCCTGTCCGGCATCAAGACCGACCGGCTTTCGTTCTACGCCTTTGTCAATATGGGCGTGCTTGCCGCACTGGCCGGCTTGATTTTCGCAGCCCGTCTGAATACGGCGACGCCGAAAGCAGGCGTCGGCTTTGAGCTCGACGTGATCGCTGCCTGCTTTATCGGTGGCGCATCGGCGACCGGCGGCGTGGGCAAGGTCATGGGTGCGGTCATCGGTGCCTTCGTCATGGGCGTGATGAACAACGGCATGTCGATTCTCGGCATCGGCATCGACTACCAGCAGGTGATCAAGGGCGTCGTGCTTGTCGCGGCGGTCTTTGTCGATATTTACAACAAGAACAAGTGATCGATTTTCCGGCTGCGTGCCTTTGGTTACGCAGCCGGTTTGCCCGAATCGGGGATGTGTCAGTCATCAGGCAGCGCGGCAACGAGATGGCGAACTCATCGGGCAACAGGCAGGACAACAACCCGAAACCGCTTACACACCACAGACCGACGGGCCCGCGGCACGGGTACGCCAGGATTTGACGTCCATTTCGGGAAAGCACATGCGCCAGATCGATGCAGGCCAACAGCTCAATCCGCTGCTTCCAGGCTATTCATTCAACATCTATCTGGTCGCCGGCACGACGCCGATCATCGAAAACGGTCCGCTTGATTTCGTCATCGATCGCCAGAACGGAATGAGCGGGTTTATCATCAACATGACCATCAAGGGCCGTGGCAAGGTCTTTGACGGTGACGATGCCTTCTACTGCAATCCAGGCGACTTGCTGCTTTTTCCGCCGGACGCCAAGCACTTTTACGGTCGCGCGCCGGACAGCCCGGACTGGTATCACCGCTGGGTGTACTTCCGACCGCGCGCTTACTGGGCGCACTGGCTGAAGTGGCGCAACCAGGTGAGCAAGGTCGGTCGTCTGACCTTGCCGGACAAGGCGCTGATCAACGAGTTTGAAGCCCTGTTCGAGCAGATCGAATCGACCTACCGCGAGGAGCGGCGCTCGTCCGAAGAACTGGCGATCAATCTACTGGAACGTCTGCTGATCCGGTGTTTCCAGGAAACGCCCGAAAACCGCGTGACACCGATCGACACACGGATCGAGGAGGCTTGCCAGTATCTTTCGCGCAATCTGTCCGAAGAGGTCAATGTCGAGGAAGTCGCACGCCATGTCTGTCTTTCGCCGTCGCGCCTCGCGCACCTCTTTCGCGAACAGATGGGCGTCAATATCGTGCGCTGGCGCGAGGATCAGCGGATGATCCTCGCGAAGCTCTTGTTGCAAAGCACGCGTACGCCGATCGCCAAGATCGCCAGCCACGTCGGCTACGACGACCAGATGTACTTTTCGCGGGTTTTTCGCAAGCGAGTCGGTACAAGCCCCAGCGAATTCAGACGAAACAGCGAAGCGCCACCGGCCTTTTGCGAGATTCCGACGGCGCCGGAGAGCCTTTCCGGATTCGATATTCATCCACTGTCGGGCGATGCTCACATGAGCGACGCCCAAGTTTTCGAGGGACATCAATGACAATCACCGAAATCCTCTGTCCGGATGGGCAAGCGCTAAACCTGATCAAGCTCTCACACCCATCAGGATTGAAGCTCGATCTGATCGACTGGGGCGCTACCTGGGTTTCCTGCCGGATGCCGGTCGCGGACGTCGAGCGCGAAGTGTTGCTTGGTCATGCCACGCTCGCCGATTACTTTACGCAGCAGGGATACCTCGGCGTGACCGTCGGCCGCTTTGCCAACCGGATCGGAAACGCCCGAATCGAGCGCGATGGCCGTGTGTTTCAATTGGCGCCGAATCAGGGGGCACACCAGTTGCACGGTGGGCCGCTCGGACTCAGCAGTCGCCGCTGGAAAATCGTCGAGCAGAGTGCCTCGCATGTGGTGCTCGGGATTGAGTCGCCCGATGGCGATCAGGGCTATCCCGGCAACCTCGCCGCAACCGTCTGCTATCGGCTCGAAGACGGGCTGCGCGTCAGCATGGAGTACACCGCAACGGTCGATGCGCCGTGTCCGGTCAACTTCACCAACCATGCCTACTTCAATCTCGATGGTGCGGCGACCGACGTTCGCCAACATGTATTGACCATAGCCTCACACGAATACCTGCCGACCGACGACGACCTGATCCCGCTCGGTCAGTTGGCCCCCGTTGCCGGAACGGGCTTCGATTTCAACGCGCCAAAGGCGATCGGCGCAGATTTTCTCGTCGATGAGCAGCAGAAGACCGCGCTCGGCTACGACCACGCCTACCAGCTCGATCCGTCGTGCCGGGAAATGAAAGCCGTCGCCGCGACTGTCGTGTCGGGGGACGGAAAACTGGCGATGGACTTGCTGACGACCAAGCCGGCCATGCAGTTCTACAGCGGCAATCATCTGGCCGGGATTTCTGCGCGCGACGGCGGGACCTATTCGGCGCATCAGGGCCTGGCGCTGGAAACCGAGTTCCTGCCGGATTGCCCGAATCACCCCGAGTGGCCTGAAGCGAACTGCTGGGTGCTGCCGGGTGAGACTTACCGGCATGCGACCGTGCTGGTCTTCCGGCCGGCCTGATCGCCGGTAAGCGTTGACGGAGGCCTCTCGGTCGCCGGGTCGGTTGCCGTTTTGATGCGGCGTGCTATCGGTTTATAGTTACGGCTATGTCACTCAAGATCGCAATCGCCCAAATCAACGCCACCGTCGGCGATCTCGCCGGCAATGCTGCGCGTATCCTCGACTTCGCCCAACGTGCCCAGGCTCAAGGTGCCGACCTTGTCCTGACGCCTGAACTTGCGCTCTGCGGCTATCCGCCGGAAGACTTGCTGCTGCGCGAAGATTTCTACGAAGCCTGTGAGCAGGAACTCGACGGACTGGCCGCCCGGTTGAACGGCATTTCGGTGCTCGTCGGGCATCCGATTACCCGGGACGGCAACTGCTACAACGCTGCTACGCTGATCAGCAACGGTGTCCGGATGGCCACCTACTGCAAGCAACGTCTGCCGAACTACGAAGTCTTCGACGAAGAGCGCTATTTCGAATCCGGCGACGCGCCCTGCGTGGTGACGATCAACGGCGTCCGTTGTGGCATCAACATCTGCGCTGACGTCTGGGAAGCCGGGGCCGCAGACCTGGCCCGCGAGTCGGGTGCCGAGATACTGCTGGTGCTCAACGCGTCGCCTTACCATATCGGCAAGCAGGAATTGCGCGCCCGCGTGCTGCGCGAGCGTATCGCCGCCACCGGTTTGCCGGTGGTTTACGCCAACCTGGTCGGCGGGCAGGATGAACTGGTATTTGATGGCGGATCCTTCGCATTGAATTCGAGCGGCGAAATCTGCTGCCAGTTGCCGAAGTTCGAAGAAGCGCTGACCGTCGTCGAATTCGTCGATGGTGAGCCGGTGCCCGGCGATATCGCCGCCGAACGCGAAGTCGAAGAAGAGGTTTATCAGGCGCTGGTGCTCGGCGTGCGCGACTATCTCGGCAAGAACGGCTTTCCCGGCGCGATCATTGGTCTTTCCGGCGGTATCGACTCGGCGCTGACGCTGTGTGTCGCCGTCGACGCGCTCGGTGCCGACAAGGTCCGCGCCGTGATGATGCCTTCGCCCTATACAGCCGAAATCAGCTTGGCCGATTCGCGCCAGATGATTCGCTTATTGGGCGTGCGCTATGATGAAATCGCCATCGAACCGGCGATGCAGACCTTTGCCGCGATGCTCGAAAAGGAATTCGCCGGCCTGCCCGCCGACACCACGGAAGAAAACCTGCAGGCGCGGATTCGCGGCATGATCCTGATGGCGCTGTCGAACAAGAGCGGGTCGCTGGTGCTGACGACGGGTAACAAGTCCGAAATGGCCGTCGGCTATTGCACGCTCTACGGTGACATGGCCGGTGGCTTTGCCGTCATCAAGGATATCGCCAAGACGCTGGTATACCGGATTTCGCACTGGCGCAACACCGTTTCGCGCGTCATTCCGGAACGCATCATCACCCGCCCGCCGTCGGCAGAATTGAAACCCGATCAGACCGATCAGGACAGCTTGCCGCCCTACGAAGTTCTTGACGCGATTGTCGAAGGCTACATGGAGCAGGATCTCAGCCCGCGTGAAATCATCGCCAAAGGCTACGACGAAGCCGATGTGCGCCGCGTCGTCCGCCTGCTCAAGATCAGCGAATACAAGCGGCGCCAAGCGCCGGTCGGCATTCGCGTGACTCAGCGAGGTTTCGGCAAGGATTGGCGTTTCCCGATCACCAACCGCTACCGCGACCCGTTTTGAGCCTTACCGATTGTAGATTCCACCACGAATATTCATTTCACCTGCCGTTTCAAGACCCTCCGGAGCCAAAGCAATGAAGAAAATCGAAGCCATCATCAAACCTTTCAAACTCGACGAAGTGCGCGAGGCCTTGTCGGATATCGGCGTTTCCGGCTTGACCGTCACGGAGGTCAAGGGCTTCGGTCGTCAGAAGGGACACACCGAGTTGTATCGCGGCGCAGAATACGTTGTTGATTTTCTGCCCAAGGTGAAGATCGAGATCGTCCTTGGCGACGACGCCGTCGAAGGCGCCATCGACTCCATCGTCAAGGCGGCGCGCACCGGAAAGATCGGCGACGGCAAAATCTTCGTCTCCAACGTCGAGCAGGTCGTCCGCATCCGGACCGGAGAAACCGGCGAATCGGCCGTCTGACCCTTCCCGGCCCAGACTTCAAACGGCTCGCGCCAACCCGCGAGCCGTTTGCTTTTGGAGGGTGCGATGGAAAAGGCGCGGCCTGCCGTCTACGCTGAGAGTCTGACGTGGATTTCTCGGAATCGACGAAATGCACCTTGCCAACCTCCCTCTCGCCGAGGCGTTCAAGAGTCTCGGCACTTCCGAACTGGGCCTGACGCCGGCTGAAGCGGCGCGTCGCCTGGGCGAGTACGGGCCGAACCATATTGCCGAAATCGGCGTGGAAGCGCCGTGGCGGTGTTTTCTGCGTGAATTCACGCATTTCTTCGCGGTCATCCTGTGGATCGCCGCCGGCCTCGCGTTCTATGCCGAGTCGCGGACTCACGGCGAGGGTATGTGGCAACTCGGCGTGGCGATCATCGCCGTCATCCTGATCAACGGCTGTTTTTCCTACTGGCAGGAATACCGCGCCGAACGCGCAATCGATGCCTTGCGCAAGTTGCTGCCCCAGTCCGTGAAGGTTGTGCGCGATGGTCAGCTGATGACGCTGCCCGGCGAAGAACTGGTGCCCGGCGACCTCATCCTGCTCGAAGCCGGCGATAACGTACCGGCCGACTGCCGCCTGATTTTCGCCAACGGCATCCGCGTCAATGCCTCGACGATCACCGGCGAGTCCTTGCCCAAGGCGCGGAGCGCCGAGGAGTGCGCGGAGCACTCAGCCGAACAGTCCGCGCTCGAAACAAAGAATGTACTGCTGGCCGGCACCTCACTGGTTTCCGGCGAAGGACGCGCAATCGTCTTTGCTACCGGGATGGCGAGCGAATTCGGCAAGATCGCCCACCTCACGCAAACGGCCGACAAGACGATCTCGCACCTGCAAATCGAAATCGCCCGCCTGTCGCGGCTGGTGGCCATTTTCGCCACGACGCTGGGCGCGGTCTTCTTTGCCCTCGGTGCGGTCCTCGGGTTGCCGTTCTGGGCCAACCTGATGTTCGCGATCGGCATCATCGTCGCCAACGTGCCGGAAGGCTTGCTGCCCACCGTCACGCTCTCGCTGGCCATGGCCACGCAGCGCATGGCCCGGCGCAACGCGCTGATCCGCCATCTGCCAGCGGTCGAAACTCTCGGCTCGACGACGGTGATCTGCAGCGACAAGACCGGGACGCTGACGCAGAACCGGATGAGCGTGCGGCAGGTGTTCTGGAATGACTGCCTTGATGATACCGGGAACGAAGTTGCGCTAGCGATCGAGCGTGGCGGGATTGCTCACCTGCTGCGCAATGCCGCGTGCTGCCATCGCCTGAAGCAGGAGAATCGCGACGGAAAGACGCTTT
>JAGNOM010000160.1 GCA_017990155.1 Propionivibrio sp.
TGCGCAGCGTGCAGCGTTCGAGTTCCTCTTCGGAGTAGGTAGTGTCCATGGTGTTCTGTTGCGAATTCCGGTCCCTGAAATTGCCGACATAGTAATGGCGATGACTCGGCGATACCAGCGCGTTCGAAGATTCTCACCGCTTTGAGGCGAGCGTGGCCGGATCGTTCGATGATTTTCGTCGGCTTTGTTGTTCATCGTCATTGTTTTTGACAATATGCCAATGGTGCCGAATAAAACGACTATCAACGGATGCGGTACCGGTCATCGGGTGAGGGGAAAACAAGAATGAATGATGCAATTCGTGTATCAAGTATTGAAGCCTCCATTGATGCCCTGATCGAGAAAGTGGGGCGCAAGCTGGTGCTGGCGATGCCGCTCGGTATCGGCAAGCCGAATGTCTGGATCAACGCGCTTTATCAAAGGGCGAAAAACGATCCGTCGATCGAGCTGCGAATCATCACCGCGCTCTCGCTTGACCGGCCCAAGGGACGCAGCCTGGTCGAGCGCCGTTTCCTCGATCCCTTTGTGCAGCGCGTCTTTGGCGACTATCCGGACATGGATTACGCGCTCGATGCCCGGCGCGGCAAGCTGCCGCCAAACGTGATGCTCAGCGAGTTCTTCCTCAAAACGGGCGCCGACGTTGGCAACAGCGTTGTTCAGAGCAATTACATCTACTCCAACTACACGCATGCCGTGCGCGATGCCTTCACGCATGGCGTCAATGTCTTCGCGCAGGCGATGGCGATTGAAGAAAACGAAGACGGTGAAAGGTTGTCCCTGTCCTGCAACCCGGATCTGACGCTGGATGCGATGGACATGGCCATGATCACGGGCAAGAAAACGATGGTGCTGGTCGGCGTCGTCAATCGCACGATGCCGTTCATGCCCAACGACGCCGTGCTGCGGCCGGATCAGATCGATATCCTGGTCGACGACCCGGCGGCCACGCACGCGATGTTCGGGCCGCCCAACATGAAGATCGACGATCAGGACTACGGCATTGCGCTGTGGAGCAGTACACTCGTTAAGGATGGCGGCACGCTGCAGATCGGTATCGGCTCACTCGGAGACGGGATCGCCCATGTGCTGATTGAACGCGATCGCGACAACAAGGCCTACCGGAACATGATCGCCGCGCTCTCCGAGGGCAAAAAGGTGCCGGCCGCACAAGAGCTGGAACCGTTCCGCGAAGGGCTGTACGGCTGCAGCGAGATGTTCGTCAATGGTTTCATGGCCTTGATCGACGCCGGGGTGATCCGGCGCGAAGTCTTCAATCACGATGGCTTGCAGCGCCTGCTCAACACGGGACGCATCGGCCTGACGCCCGATGAAGGCATGCTGAACGCGCTGTTCGAAGCGCGAATCATTGGTTCGCCCTTGTCGCGCTCGGACGTCAGTTTCTTGCACCACTTCGGCATCCTGCGCAAGGACGTCGACTGGGTCGAAGGGCGATTGATCTGTGGCGAGCGGGTTTTGCCGAGCGAAGTCGCTGATCCGCAAGTCCGCGCCGAAATTGCCTCGCACCTGCTCGGCGACCGGCTGCGCCACGGCTACGTGCTGCACGGCGGTTTTTTCATCGGCCCGAACAGCTTCTACAACCGACTGCGTGAACTGCCGCGCGACGTGTTGCAGAAGATCAACATGACGCGCATCTCCTACATCAACGAACTGTTCGGCCATGAGAACGTTGCCCGTGAGCAGCGCCGGGACGCGCGCTTCATCAACACGACGATGATGGCGACGCTGCTCGGCGCTGCAGTCTCCGACGGCCTCGATACCGGCGAACTGGTCTCGGGCGTCGGCGGACAGTACAACTTCGTCGCGCAGGCGCACACGCTGCCCGACGCGCGCTCGATCCTCATGCTGCGTTCCTGGCGCCTGAACAAAAAGGGCAAGCCGGTTTCGAACATCGTCTGGAGCTACGGCCACATCACCATTCCGCGCCACTTGCGCGATATTTTCGTGACCGAGTACGGTATCGCCGACCTGCGCGGCATGAGCGACTCCGAGGTCGTCAAGCGAATGCTGGCGGTTGCCGACTCGCGTTTCCAGGATGGCTTGCTGGAAACGGCCAAGCGGCACGGGAAGATCGAGGCCGATTACGTGATTCCGGCGGAACAGCGCAACAACTTCCCGGAAACGATCGAAGCGCGCCTGGCGACGTTCCGCGCCGCCGGCAAGCTGCCCGATTTCCCGTTTGGAACCGATTTTGACGCTGCCGAACTGGCGACCGCCAAGGTGCTGATGAAACTCAAGGAGCGCAAGGCATCACCGCTGGCGATGGCCAAGACCTTGTTGAACGGCCTGACCGCCGAGCCCGACCCGGTCGTGCTCCAGCGTCTCGGCCTGGAACGCCCGGCATCGCTTGAGGAACGTATCCTGCGGACTTTGGTGAGCGGTTGCTGACGTGGCACTTGCCGATGGAGCCTGCTACTCATGATCACCGCCACGATTCCCGTTGATTCAAAGCTGCCCAACGTCAGCACAACGATCTTCACCGTGATGTCCAAGCTCGCGGCGGATTGCGGCGCCATCAACCTGTCGCAGGGCTTTCCGGATTTTCAGGCCGATCCTGCGCTGTTCGAGGCGACCGTGCAGGCGATGCGCGACGGGCGCAACCAGTACGCGCCGATGGCCGGCGTGCCGGAATTGCGCAGCGCCATCACTGACAAGGTCGAGGCGCTTTATGGCGTGCGCTATGACGTCGAGCAGGAAATCACCGTCACCGCCGGAGCGACGCAGGCGCTGATGACGGCGATTGCGGCGTTTGTCCGTCCGGGCGACGAAGTGATCGTGTTTGAGCCCTGCTACGACAGTTACACGCCCTCGATCGAGACCGTCGGCGGCAAGGCGGTCTTCGCGCAACTGCGCTTTCCCGCGTACCGGCCGGACTGGGATCAGGTGCGCTCACTGATTACGTCGCGCACGCGCATGATCATCATCAACTCGCCGCACAACCCGACCGGTAGCCTGCTTGAACCGGCTGATCTGGACGCGCTGGCGGCGATCACGCGCCACACCGGCATCCTGGTGCTCGCGGACGAGGTTTACGAACACATCGTTTTCGACGGTGCACGTCACGCCAGTGTCGTGTCGCATCCCGAACTGGCGGCGCGCAGCCTGGTCGTCTCATCGTTTGGCAAGACCTATCACATCACCGGCTGGAAAATCGGCTACGTTCTCGGCGCCACCGCCGCGATGGCCGAATTCCGCAAAGTGCACCAGTTCAACGTGTTCTCGGTCAATACCCCGTGCCAGCTCGGCATTGCCGCGTACATGCGCGACGCGACGCGACACCTCGGACTGGCCGCCTTCTACCAGCAAAAGCGCGATTTCTTCCGTGCGCAGATGGCGGCTTCGCGGTTTGAACTTCTGCCGTGCCGGGGAACCTACTTTCAACTGGCACGCTATGACAAGATACTGGACCGCCCGGATCTGGAGTTCGCGCGCTGGCTGGCGCTGGAAGCAGGGGTCGCGGCCATTCCGGTCTCGGTGTTTTATCAGAATAAATGTGATGACCGCGTGATACGCTTCTGCTTCGCCAAGCAGGAAACAACGCTGGGTGCAGCCGGCGCGCGGCTACGCAGGATTTGAAGTGGGAAAGCGTTGGTAAACCGTGTTGTTCAATTGAAATAAAGGAGACGCCATGAGCATGTTGAAGGAATTCAGAGAATTCGCAATGAAAGGCAACGTCATGGATCTAGCCGTCGGCGTGATCATTGGCGGCGCATTCGGAAAAATAGTCGATTCGGTGGTGGCAGACCTGATCATGCCGCTGGTTGCCTGGGTCATGGGCGGCAAGCTGGACTTCTCCGGCATGTTCTTCGTTTTGGGGAGCGTTCCGGAAGGCACGGTGATGACGCTCGACGCGCTGAAGAAGGCGCAAGTGCCGGTCTTCGCCTACGGCAACTTCATCACCATCCTGGTGAACTTCATCATCCTCGCCTTCATCATCTTCATGATGATCAAGCAGATGAACCGGCTGCGCAAAGCCGAACCACCGGCTCCGCCGGCCGCCACGCCGGAAGACATCGTCCTGCTGCGCGAGATCCGCGACAGCCTGAAGAAGTAATCGGTTGAGGCAATGAAAAACGGCGCACTTGCGGGTGCGCCGTTTTTCATTGGAGGCCGCGATATTGCGGCAGATGGCGATTGCTGCGACGCCACGTCAGAAGGACGCTTCGAAGCTCTCCTACGCTGCGCCGGATGCCGAATAGTATTGAGCGATCGCCGGAGTGCTGCCGATGCGCTGCAGATAGGTATTCAGTTTCGGAGCCACGTGATCCAGCAGATCGGTCGGAATGTGATCCAGCTTGCCTGACTTGAGGCCGCGCAGACAGACAAACGCTTTCAGATCGGCAATCGTCAGGCGATTGTCCGAAAAATACTCGCCACCGTGGCTCTCAAGCTGCCCTTGCAACCACTGTAAATATCGCGGCAATGGGCCTGCCACCAATGCGGCACGTGCGTTTTTCAACTCATCCCCGGTCAGGCCGAAGGTTGCGCCGATCTTGATATTCACGTCTTCCAACGCACTCATCACCTCGTCACAGAACAAGGCTTGCAGATTGTCTGCGGGATACAACCCGGTCAGCTTCCCGACGTAGCGTGCAATCGCATCACTTTGGGTGACCTGCAAATCATTGATCTGCAGCGTCGGCACCTGATTCAGCGGGGTGGTTTTTCGAACCTCGGAAAAATCACTAAACGGAAATCGATAATCTTCAAACGCAATGCCGCCGATGTGCAAGGCGAGCCGGGTGGGTTCGGCGCGACCGCCGGGAACGTCGAAATAGGTGAGTCTCAGTTTATCCATGGCTTGACTCCGAAAAATTTACGCAAGATCGTGACTCGGCCGATCACGTCTTCAGCCGGTATCCCGTGCGAAAGATCCATGCAACGATGGCCAAGGCAACGGCCAGAAAAACCAGCGTCATGCCAAGGCTCACGCCAAGGCTGACATCGGCAATATCGTAAAAGCTCCAGCGAAAGCCACTGATCAGGTACACCACCGGATTGAACAGCGCGACCTTCTGCCAAAACGGCGGCAGCATGGCGATCGAGTAAAAACTGCCGCCGAGAAAGGTCAATGGCGTGATGATCAGTAATGGCACGACCTGCAGCTTCTCGAAGCCATCCGCCCAGATACCGATGATGAAACCGACCAGGCTGAAGGTGACCGAGGTCAGAACGAGAAAGAGGAGCATCCAGAACGGGTGAGCAACACGCAGCGGTACAAACAGACCAGAGGTAACGAGAATAATCAGCCCAAGCATGATCGACTTTGTGGCGGCCGCACCGACGTAGGCCATCACAACTTCCAGGGCAGAAACCGGGGCGGAGAGCAGTTCGTAGATCGTGCCGCTGAATTTGGGAAAATAGATGCCGAACGATGCGTTCGAGATGCTCTGGGTCAATAGCGAAAGCATGATCAAGCCCGGTACGATGAAGGCGCCGTAACTGACGCCCTCGACTTCGGGAATGCGCGAGCCGATCGCCGCACCGAAGACGATGAAGTACAGCGATGTCGAGATCACCGGCGAGATAACGCTTTGCATGAGTGTTCGCCAGGTACGGGCCATCTCGAAACGAAATATGGCGCGAACGGCGTGCAGATTCATCATGATTTTCGGTTCCGTTCGGTCACCAGACTGACAAAGATGTCTTCAAGCGAACTTTGCTCTGTTCTCAGGTCTTTGTAGTGAATGCCGATCTCAGCCAGGTCCTTGAGGAGTTCGGCCACTCCAACGTCAGTGTCTTGCGTATCGTAGGTGTAGATCAGCTCGCCACCATCACTCGATAACGTCAAGCCGCGCGCAACAAGTTCCGGCGGCACCTGTGTCAATGGCTGCTGCAATTGCAGCGTCAGCTGCTTCTTACCCAATTTGTGCATCAACTCGGCTTTCTTCTCGACCAGGATGAGTTCGCCGTGGGTAATGACACCGATTCGGTCAGCCAATTCCTCGGCTTCCTCGATGTAGTGGGTGGTGAGGATGATGGTGACGCCCGTTTCGCGCAAACCGCGGACAAGCTGCCACATATCACGCCGGAGCTCGACGTCGACGCCGGCGGTTGGTTCATCGAGAAATAGTATCTGCGGCTCGTGTGACAAGGCCTTGGCGATCATCAGGCGGCGCTTCATCCCCCCGGAAAGCGTGATGATCCTGTTGTCTTTCTTTTCCCAAAGAGACAAGGCCCTGAGCACCTTCTCGATATGCGTTGGGTTGGCCGCTTTCCCGAAAAGCCCGCGGCTGAAACTGACCGTATTCCAGACCGTTTCGAAAGCGTCGGTTGAGAGTTCCTGGGGCACGAGTCCAATGAGCGAACGCGAGGCGCGGTAGTCACGCACGATGTCGTGGCCATCAACGGTGACCGACCTGGAACTCGGATTGACAATGCCGCAGACAATGCTGATCAGCGTCGTTTTTCCGGCCCCGTTCGGACCGAGTAGAGCAAAGATCTCGCCACGATGAATCGCCAGGTTCA
>JAGNOM010000012.1 GCA_017990155.1 Propionivibrio sp.
CTGGTGTTGCTGATCTCGCTGTTCCACATGCAGGAGAACGCCTTCCAGTTCCAGATCGTCATGGTCGCCATCGCGGCCATCGGCGTCTGGCTCGGCGGCGCGGTCGAGGCCGGCAACCGGGTCGTCGGGCGTTATCGCGATTTCGCCAGCGTTTCCAACGACCTGCTCTGGGAAGCCGAGCGCAATGGCCACGTCCTGGAAACGAGCGGCCGGCTGGCACGCTACTCGTCGCTCACATCCGGACAGAACTGGCGCCAAATGCTGCGTAACGGCCCCGTTGCGGCATTGGAAGCACTGCAAACGGCAGTGACCGGCTTGCAGCCGTTTCACAATCTCGAGTTCGAGCTGCCTGACGGAGGCGATGGTCCGCGCTGGATCAAGGTCAGCGGCCAGCCTGTTCTCGACGATGCCGGCGAGCTGGCTGGCTATCGTGGCACGGCCGTCGATGTCTCACTGGCGCGGCAGGCCGAGACGCTCTTGCGCAACTACAACGAGCAACTGCTCAAGGACGTCGCCGAGCGTACGCGCGACCTGCACCAGATCAACAGCGAACTGGTGACCAAGGAGCGGCATCTGCAGGTGATTCTTGCCGCCGCGCCGGTCGGCGTTCTCGAACTCGACGAGGCGCAGCGCTGCTGCTTCATCAACGTCAACGGCTGCGCAATGACCGGCTGCACGCAGGAAGAGGCGCACGGCCGCGCGATTCTCGACTTTGTGCATCCCGAGGACCGCGAGTACGTGGCATTCGTACTCAAGATCAACCAGCAAAACGACACCGTGCATTGGATCGAATTCCGGCTCGACCGCACCCACCAGCGCTGCTCGGCACACTGGATCAACGTCGATCATGCCGACTCGACGCAAAGCAGCACGATCATGGTCCTGACCAGTGCCAGCGCACGGGCGCAGCAGGACGAACGGCTATGGACGCTGGCGCACCACGACGGCCTGACTGACCTGCCCAACCGCAACCTGTTCTGGGACCGCATGGGTCAGGCCTTGCGTTACGCCCGACGACACGAAAGCGGTGCCGCCGTGCTGTGGATCGACCTTGACGGATTCAAGGGCGTCAATGATCGTTTCGGCCACGCCGCCGGCGACCTCCTGCTGCAACAGGTCGCGCAAAGGCTGCGCGGACGGATTCGCGAGAGCGACACCGTGGCGCGGATGGGCGGTGACGAATTCGCCGTGATCATGCCCGATATCAGCGAAGCCGCCGGCGCGCTGCAGATCGCCAACGCGCTCGTCGCCAGCCTCGCCGAACCCTTTCTGTTGCCGCACGGCGAAGCCCGCATCTCCGGCAGCATCGGCGTCGCCCTCTACCCGCAACACGCCGACGGTGTCGAATCGCTCACGCAATGCGCCGACATGGCGATGTATCAGGCCAAGAAATCGGGCAAGAATCAGGTCAGGCTGTGGAGCGCGGGGCAGGGTGGTCAGGACGTGGCGGAAGGGTGAAGGTGTTGGTGCATGCGCGTTGCTTGTTGCACCTTACTCACCGATGTTCCTGCGTAGATGCAATAGCCGAAGGGCATTGCACCGCTCCCGCTTAAGGCTGCTTTAAGGCTCATCGCTTCCAATGCGGTCTCACCCCCGCATTCGGCGGGGTGCTCTTAACCCGTCAAGGAAGCCCACATGAAGAGAATCATCGCCAGCGTCATCGCCACGACCGCCCTTTCCTTCGCAGCGTCGGCTGCTTTTGCCGAACCGAGCTGCAATGTGCCGAAGGACAAGTGGATGAAGGAAGCCGACTTCAAGGCCAAGGCTGAAGCCGAGGGCTACAAGATCAAACGTTTCAAAGTCAACAAAGGCCAGTGCTACGAGATCTACGGCACCGACAAGGCCGGCAAGAAGACCGAAGCCTGGTTCAACCCGGAAACCGGCGCATCGCTCGGGTCGAAGTCCGAATAAGCGCCAAGGAGTCGCGCAGCGACTGTGCATGAGAAAAGGCGCGAACCGGGTTCTCCTCCCCGGTTCGCGCTTCATTTTTGCCACCGACACCAGGGAATCACACGATGAACCGCGCTTCGACCACCGAAAGAATCCACGTCTGGGACCGCTTCGTGCGCGTTTTCCATTGGGCGCTCGTGAGCTGCATCCTGTTCAACTATTTCATCATGGACGATGGCGAGACGCCGCATCGCTGGCTGGGTTACACCGCCAGCGCGCTGATCTGCGCGCGCGTCGTCTGGGGCTTCATCGGCTCGCGTCACGCGCGCTTTGCAGACTTCTTCCCGACGCCGGCGAAGATCGGCAAGCACCTGCGTGACCTGCGTTCGGGAGCGCACGACGATCACCCCGGCCATAACCCGGTCGCGGCGGTGATGATCTTTGCGCTGATGGGGCTGGTTCTGTCGCTCGGCATCACCGGCTACATGCAGGGCAGCGATGCCTTCTGGGGCGAGGAATGGGTGCAGGATCTGCACGAAACGCTGGCCTCGACGCTGATCGCTTTTGCCGGACTGCACGCGCTGGCGGCGATCGTCATGGGCCGCATCGAACGCACCAATCTGGTTCGGGCGATGGTCACCGGCGTCAAGATCCGGCCCGTGCGCAACCGCCGATAATCGCCAGTCACGTGCGGGTATAGTCGGCTTTTTCCCGATACGCCTGATCGCCATGACCCCAATTACGCCCTCCCGAGCGACGCTGCTCTTTGAGTCCTGTGTCGAATCCCTTGCCGAAGCGTTGGCCGCCGAGCGACTCGGCGCGCATCGGATCGAGCTGTGTTCGGCGCTCGACCAGGACGGTCTGACGCCGTCGCGCGACTTGATCGACCGGTGCCTGCAGCAGCTGACGATTCCGGTGATGGTCATGATCCGGCCGCGCGGTGGTGATTTCGTATATTCCGAAGCTGAAGTCGCGCAGATGGCCGAGGAAATCGCCTTCTGCAAACAGCGCGGCGTCGCCGGCGTGGTCTTCGGCCAGCTGACGCGCGATGGGGCCATCGACGTCGAGCACACCGAGCGCCTGATCGACGCGGCGCGGCCGCTCGAAGTCACTTTCCACAAGGCCATCGATTTCTCGCAGGACATTCTGCGTTCGTTCGGCGAACTCAACGCGCTCGACGGCCTGACCCGCGTGCTGACATCCGGCGGCTGCGCAACCGCGTGGGAAGGGCGTGACGTGCTCAAGGCGATGCACGCGCTGCCGGGACGGCGCATCGGCATCATCGCCGCCGGGCGTCTGCTGCCAGAGAACCGCGAGCGCGTGGCCGACTACACGGGAATCCGCGAACTGCACGGCAAGCGCATCGTGTAACGCGGCGGTTGCGCGGCCTCTTCCGTCAATCGGCGTTGAACTGGCGATGGCGCCGGTCCGGGGCGGACTGCCCTGGAATCGAATCAATGCCGAGTTGTCTCGGCCTGCAGTGAAAGCACCGCTTGCAAGGCCTCGATCAGCGCGCCGAAGCGCTCGGCAAGCGAGACAAGGACTGCTTGCGCGGCCGCGCGGTCGCCGTGCTTCAGTGCCGCTTCCAGTTCGCCGACCAGGGCGTGAATGTTCGTCGCGCCGACGTTACCGACGACCCCTTTGAGCGTGTGAGCGACTTTTCCGGCGGCGAGCAGTTCGTCCTGGCTGATCAATTCCGTCAGGCGCTGAATGTCATTCCGATGGCTGTCGACAAACAGTCGGAGCAAGCGCAGGTAGCTCGGCAGCTTGCCGCGAAAGAAACTCAGGCCGGCGGCCAGATCCAGATCGGGGATGGCGGCCAGGCGCGTGCGCAGGGTATCTTCCGGGCCGACCGGCTTTAGCGGTGTCTCCGGCGCCGTCGCTTCGGCCGCGCCGGCATCGCCACCCGAGGCGCAGGGCGGCAGCCATTTCACGAGCATGGCGAAGAGCGTGTCGGGATCGACCGGCTTGGCGATATGGCCGTTCATGCCGGCCAGAGCGGCCGCCTGGCGGTCTTCGTCGAAGGCATTGGCGGTCATCGCCAGAATCGGAATGTCGGCCCAGCCCGGCAGTGCACGGATTGCGCGCGTCGCGCCGAGGCCGTCGAGACTGGGCATCTGGATATCCATCAGCACCAGGTCGTAGCGCTGCTGTCGCGCGAGTTCCAGCGCGGCCATGCCGTCCTCGGCGATATCGACCGCCAGCCCGACGCTGTGCAGCAGTTCCAGGGCAACTTCGCGATTGAAGGCATTGTCTTCGGCGAGCAGCAAACGGGTCGCGCAGGACCGCTCGCGCAGTTGTTTTTCCGCGTCATCGGGCGGCGTTTCGACCTGCGGCAGTACGGCGTGACCGCGTTGCAGCCAGGCCGTAAACCAGAAGGTGCTGCCCTTGCCCGGCGTACTCTCGGCACCGGCGCTGCCGCCCATGAGTTCCGCCAGCCGCCGGGTGATCGAGAGCCCCAGCCCGGTGCCGCCAAACTCGCGCGTGGTGGTCGGGTCGGCCTGGGTAAACGACTGGAACAGCCGCGACAGGTGCTCGGCGTCGATGCCGATGCCAGTGTCGCTGACGGCGAAGCGTATCAACAACTCGTCGTCACGCTCTTCAAGCAGTTCGGCGCTCAGCGTGATGTGGCCGTGTTGGGTGAATTTGAGCGCGTTGCCGGCGAAGTTGAGGACTGCCTGACGCAGTCGCAGCACGTCACCGCGGAGCCAGACGGGCACGCCGCCGGAAGCGATGCGGATTTCCAGCCCCTTGGCCCGGGCGCTGTCGCCGAGGATCGATTGGGCGTGATCGAAGACATCCGAGAGCGTGAAATCGCGGCGCTCGAGTTGCAGCTTGCCGGCTTCGATCTTGGAGATGTCGAGGATATCGTTGATGATCGAGAGCAGGTGTTTGCCCGCCGCGTCGATCCTGCCCAGCCGCTCCGATTGCCTTGGCGTGGACTCGTTGCGCAGCAGGTGCGTCAGGCCGAGGATGGCGTTGAGCGGCGTGCGTATTTCGTGCGACATGTTGCTGAGGAAGGCGCTCTTGGCCTGACTGGCGGCCTCGGCGTCCTGCTTGGCGGCGGCGAGTTCGGTGGTTCTTTCCGTGACGCGTGTTTCGAGCGCGGCGTTGAGTTCGTGAATCTCGACGATTCGCGCCTCGACCGCGTCGGCCATGTGGTTGAAGTCTTCGCCGAGCTCGGTCAGTTCGTCGGAACCGCGGAGTGCGACCCGCGCCTGGTAGTCACCGACCGCGAGGCGTCGCGCGGTCTCGCGCAGCGTTTCGATACGGCGCAGCACGAAGCGGTTGACGAAGTAGCCCAGCGCCAGGAAGGACAGCAACAGCGTCAGTCCGTCGCGCAGCAAGCGCGTCTGAAAGCGCTGGGTGACCTGATTGTCGTAGCGTTCCATCGGCAGCTTGATGCTCATCACGCCGCGCAGGTCGCCTTCCTTGTAATCAAAGGAGGCGCCGGCGTAGGTCTTGCGGATGCTTTCGGGGGCGCTGGCTTCGGCGCCGTGGCAACTCAGGCAATAACCCTCGGTCCAGATCGGCGCCGTGTAATGGAACCAGCGTTTTCCGTTGTCTTCGGCAATCGGCTCCATGCGTTCGGTGGCGCCTGGATGGGCGCGGTAGTAGTCCATCGCCGCCAGTTCGAAGCGGTCGGCACGGTTGTCCGGGTTGCGCGGCCGGTCGGAGACGTTGTTGAAACGATAGCCGTTGTCGTTCCATTCCTTGTAATCGGCCGAAATCCGGCCCAGCGCGTGAGCCGGCAAAAAGCCGACCGTGCTGTCGGTGACGGGCAGGCCGCTGTTGATGAACTGCTGGTGATAGACGCGCCGGGTGGCCATCAGAATGCCGCGGATGGTGTGGACGTCGATTTCGAGCTCGGCCCGCTGATCGGCGTGAATCCGGCGCCAGGCAACCGCCAGATCGACGCCCAGCATGACCACCAGAGTCATCCCGAGAATCATCCACATTTGCGTGCGCAGCTTCATCGTCGTCGATCGCAGATCACAGAAAGGGTGCCGGCGGACGTTCTTTTTGGGAGTTACAGGCTTGGGTGGGCCGGAAACAAGCGTCTTCACCGAAACGCTGATCAGGATAGCAGGAAATCGAAGGCCGACGATGTGACCTTGTCATTTTGAAGGGCGATCGCACGAATGCAGCGCTCATCAGCGCCTCCCTCTTCAATGGGGGCGGGATAAGGATGGGGCTGGTTGTTATTTCGTCAATCAGACCGCCATTTTCGCCCCATCCCCACCCCAACCCTCCCCTTGAAGAGGAGGGAGATAGCGCTCGATGACGAGCTCCTACAGGTGCTGCCACTCCGGCTTGTTGTCATACACCCACCGGTAATACTCGGCGCGCTGGAGCTCGGCGGCGGCGTCGAGGTCGAGGCAGAACTTGGCGTCCGGGTGCATCTGCAGGATAGATGCCGGGTTGATCGAGGTGATCGGGCCTTCGACGGCTTCGGTGATGGCGTGCGCCTTGTTCGCGCCGAAGGCGAGCATCAGGTTCTGCCGCGCTTCCATGATGGTGCCGATGCCCATCGTGATGCAGTGTGTCGGGACTTCGTCCAGGCTGGCGAAGAAGCGCGCGTTGTCCTGCCGCGTTTGCGGCGTCAGCGTCTTGATGCGCGTGCGCGAGGCGAGTGAAGAGGTCGGCTCGTTGAAACCGATATGGCCATCGGTGCCGATGCCGAGCACCTGCAGGTCAATGCCGCCGGCGTCGCGGATGCGCTGCTCGTAGGCGGTGCAGAAGCCGGGAATGTCCTTGGCGTTGCCATCCGGAATATGGACGTTTTCGGGCGCGATGTTGAGGTGCCGGAACAGGTTCTCCCACATGAAGCTGTAGTACGACTGCGGATGTTCTTTCGGCAGACCGATGTATTCGTCAAGATTGAAGGTCGTCACGCGGTTCCAGTCGAGTTTCATCTCGATCAGGGCGCGGTAGAGCAGGAGCGGCGTGCTGCCGGTGGCGAGGCCGATGACGGCGTTGGGCTTCTCCTGCAGCAGGCGGGCGATGACGCGTGCGGCGACGCTGGTTGCGGCTTCGGCGGTCGGTTGAATGATGATTTCCATGCGGTTCTCCGGTTTGGTCAGGCGTGGGAGGTGGTGATCAAGCCAGCTGGATCGATTCGCCCTCGACGAATACGTGAGTGAGTTGAAGTTCGGGCGACATGACGACGATGTCGGCAAAGGCGCCTGTTCGCAGGCGGCCGCGCTCGTGTTCGCCGAGGTAGTCGGCGGGGTGGGTTGAAACGTGGCGCGCAGCTTCGTGCGGCGGGACGCCGATCGAGACGAGGTTGCGGAACGCCTGGTCCATCGTCAGCACGCTGCCGGCGAGCGTGCCGTCGGCGAGGCGCACGCCGCCCAGGCACTTGGTGACGGTCTGCGATCCGAGGTGGTAGCGGCCGTCCGGCATACCGGCGCCCGAAGTCGAGTCGGTCACGCAATACAGTTTCGGGATGGCGCGGCGCGCAGCACGGATGGCGCCCGGATGGACATGCAACAAGTCGGGAATCAGTTCGGCAAACTCGGCGTGCGCCAGCGCCGCGCCGACCATGCCCGGCTTGCGGTGGTGGAACTCGCTCATGGCGTTGAACAGGTGCGTGAAGCCGCCGACGCCGGCGTCGAGCGCGGCCACCCCGTCCTCGTAGCTGCCGTTGCTATGGCCGATCTGCGGAATGATGCCGGCGATCTTCAGTTCGCGGATGAAGTCAAGATGGCCGGCGATCTCCGGGGCCAGCGTCAGAACGCGAATCCTTGCCAGCGCATGCAGGGTGCTCAGTTCCTCGATCGAGCCGGTGCGGACGGCATTGGGTTGCGCGCCAAGCCGGCCGGGGTTGATGAACGGTCCTTCGAGGTGTACGCCGAGCACGCGGGCAGTGCCAGTCGCTCGCTCGCGCATGGCGCGGCCGACATCGGCAAGCGCCAGCTCGATGCTCTCGCGTGGGGCCGTCATCGTCGTCGCCAGCAGGCTGGTCGTGCCGTGGCGGGCGTGCGTGCGCGCCACCGTGTCGATCGCGCCATTGCCGTCCATGACATCGGCGCCGCCGCCGCCGTGCACGTGCAGGTCGATAAAGCCGGGCAGAACCAGCGATTCACCGTCGTGCGGGGCGGGAACCTTTTCGCCCTCGATGGCGGTAATGCGTTCGCCGAAGCCGAGCGTGCCGCGAATCCAGCCGTCGGGTGTCAGGATACAGCCGGTAATGTGCGTGGTCATGGTATTCCGTTTTCTGACTTTAGTAGGACCACTATAGAACCAGTATATTTTCTGGTCAAGGGGTGTTCGTTACCGTTGGCGGCAATGATTGGCGCAGGATTTGGATTAGAACAACCTGATATTGCAGATGAATTGTATCGAATTGTGTCGTTTTTGTAGTTGACACTCTGACGAAAGTGGTACTAGACTGGTTTTCATCGCGCCGAGGGTGGTGTTTGTGTCTTGCCGGAATACCACCAACCCGGTCCCGGCCTCTGGAGAATTCGATGAGTTTTTCGCAACTGAAACTGGCTGCTTTTACAAGTGGTATCGTCGTTCCGATCGAGTCGGTTCCCGATCCGGTGTTTGCCGGGCGCATGCTGGGTGACGGCTTGGCCATTGATCCGAGCGAAGGCGTTGTCTATGCGCCGTGCGCTGGCGTGATCACGCAGCTGCACGCGTCGCGTCATGCGTGCATCCTCGAATCCGCCGAAGGCGCGCGGATGCTGCTGCACATCGGCATCGATACCGTGCTGCTGAAAGGCGAAGGCTTTGTCGCCCGTGTTGCGCAGGGCGAAACCGTTCGCGCCGGACAGCCGCTGATCGAGTTCGACATGGCCGTGCTCAAGCGCCACGGCAAGCCGTCGATCAGCATGCTGGTGGTCGAGAACGGTGACGACTTCCGTATCGACTGGCGCAGCGCGAGCCGTAGTGTGTGGACCGGCGATGCGCTGATGACGGTGGTTGCCGCGAATGCGCCGGCAGCGGTTGCTGCCATTACGCCGTCCGGCAGTGCCGAAATAGAGAACGCCAATGGCTGGGCGACCGTTCGCCACGCTGGCGGTCTGCACGCCCGGCCATGCGCGCTGCTGGCCAACGCGGTCAAGAAATACGAAGCCGCCGTCGAGATTCGCGCGCACGGCAAGAGTGCCAACGCTCGCAGCGCCACGGCGATCATGGGACTGGCGATCAGCGAAGGCGAAGAGGTGGAGATCAGCGCGTCCGGCGCGAACGCCGGCGATGCGCTCGAAGCGGCGATCATCGCGCTGGAGACGCCGAGCGAGGCCGAACATGCGGCGCCAGAGGCAGCTCCGGTTGCCGCAGCCGCAGGATCGTTGCTGCCGGGACAGCTTGCCGGCGTCGTCGCGTCGCCTGGTCTGGTGATGGGCGTCACCGTGCGCTTCGATCATGCGATCGGCGCCATCAATGAACAAGGCGAGGGCGAAACGCTTGAGCGTCGGGCGCTTTCGGCCGCGCTGCACGCCGTGGTCGGCGACACCGAAGCGGCGATTGCGGAAGCTGAACGCCGCGGTTTCGTCGAACAGGCCCAGATCTTCTCGGCACATCGCGTGCTCGCCGAAGATCCCGAAATGTTTGCCTATGCCAGCGGGCTGATTGCTGCGGGCAAGAGCGCGGCCTTTGCCTGGCGCGCAGCGGCCGAGGCGCAATGCGAGACGCTGGTCGCCACCGGCAACGCCTTGCTCGCCGGTCGCGCCGTCGACCTGCGCGATATCGAGCGGCAGGTGCTGCGCAAGCTGGCCGGCGACGCCGTCGTTGAGCCCGATTTGCCGGCCAATGCGGTCGTGCTCGCCAGCGATCTGGTGCCGTCCGACTTTGCCGTGTTGGTGCGCGCCAAAGTGGCGGCGATCGTCACCGCCAAGGGTGGGGCGACGTCGCACATCGCCATCCTCGCCCGTGCGCAGGGCATTCCGACGCTGGTCGCGGTCGGACTACCGCTGGCGGAAGTGCGCGACGGACTGACCGTGATCGTCGACGCCGACCGTGGCGTGCTCGACCTCGCACCGACCGCCGAACGTATCACTGCCGCCAAGGCGAGCATCGAGCGGCAATCGAACGTGCGCGCCCAGGTTCTGGCGCAGGCGCACGAGAACGCGGTGACGACCGACGGCGTGCGCATCGAAGTCGCGGCGAACATCGCGACTGCCGCCGATGCAGTCGAAGCCGTCAAGCTCGGCGCCGAGAGCGTTGGCCTGCTACGTACCGAACTGCTCTTCCTCGATCGCGAGACCGCGCCGACCGAAGCCGAGCAACGGGCGGCGTATCAGGCGGTGATCGACGGGATGGAAAGCCGCAGCGTCATCATCCGCACGCTCGATGTCGGCGCCGATAAGTCGCTGCCCTACATCCCGATGCCGGAGGAAGAAAACCCGGCCCTTGGCCTGCGTGGCATCCGCCTGTGCCTGGCGCGCGAAGCGCTGCTCGTCGAACAACTGCGGGCGATTCTGGCTGTGAAGCCGCTCTCGGCGGTGAAGATCATGCTGCCGATGGTCACCGATGTGGCCGAAATTGCTGCCACGCGCGTCGTGCTCGATCGATTGACCAAGGAAATGGGCATCACCGAGCGCGTCGAACTCGGCGTGATGATCGAGACACCTTCGGCCGCCATCCTCGCCGACCAGCTGGCGCAGGAAGCCGATTTCTTCTCCGTGGGCACCAACGATCTCACGCAGTACGCCCTCTGCATGGACCGCACCAATCCGGCGCTCGCCGCCCGTGTCGATGGCTTGCATCCGGCGGTCTTGCGCTTGCTGGCGCAGGCCGCACACGGCGCGGCGCGAAACGGCAAGTGGCTGGGCGTCTGTGGCGCGATGGCGTCCGACCCGATCGCCGTGCCGCTGCTGATTGGCCTGGGCGTGACCGAGCTTTCAGTGAGCCCGGCAGTGATTCCGGAAATCAAGGCCGTAGTGCGCCGGGTGAGTCTGGCCGAGTGCCGGTCGGTGGCGCAGGCGGCGTTGCATTTGACATTGGCTGACGCGATTCGCGCGAGCGTGAAGGCCGCGTGGCCTTGGCTTGAGGTTTCCAGGGGTTAATCGGTGCAATGCGTAGTGCTTATTGCACCGCAATGGTGGAAGAGTGGTCGTTTCGATAATTTTATGAGGAGGGAATCAACGTGAGCGTTCTAGGGTATCTGCAACGAATCGGCCGGGCCTTGATGGTCCCGGTAGCCGTGCTGCCGGCTGCAGCAATCATGATGGGGGTCGGCTACTGGCTTGATCCGAATGGTTGGGGGGCCGACAGTGCCCTGGCCGCGTTCCTGATCCAGGCGGGGGCGGCGCTGATCGACAAGATGGCGATCCTGTTTGCCATCGGGGTCGCGTACGGCATGTCGAAGGATAAGGATGGCGCTGCAGCATTGGCCGGTCTGGTCGGCTATCTGGTGGTGACGACGCTGTTGAAGCCGAACGTCGTTGCGCAGATTCAGTCGATTCCGCTCGAACAGGTTCCCGCCGCGTTCAAGAAGATCGAGAACCAGTTCGTCGGCATTCTCTGCGGCGTCATCGCGGCGGAACTCTATAACCGCTTCAGCGGCGTCGAGTTGAACAAGGCGCTGGCCTTCTTCTCAGGCCGTCGTCTGGTGCCGATCATCACCTCCGTCGTGATGATTTTCGTCTCCTTCGCGCTGATGGCGATCTGGCCGGTGATCTACGGCGGGCTGGTGAATTTCGGTGAGTCGATCGTCAGCCTCGGCTCGGTCGGTGCCGGCATCTACGGTTTCTTCAACCGCCTGCTGATCCCGATTGGTCTGCACCACGCGCTGAACAGTGTGTTCTGGTTCGACGTCGCGGGCATCAACGACATCCCGAACTTCCTCGCCGGCGCCAAGGCGCTCGCTGAAGGCAAGGCCGTGCTCGGCGTCACCGGTATGTACCAGGCCGGCTTCTTCCCGATCATGATGTTCGGTCTGCCGGGTGCTGGTCTCGCGATCTATCGTGCCGCCAAGCCGGAGAACAAGGCCCGCGTCGCATCGCTGATGATCGCTGCCGGTTTTGCTTCATTCTTCACCGGCGTCACCGAGCCGCTCGAATTCGCCTTCATGTTCGTCGCGCCGCTGCTCTATGTGCTGCACGCTCTGCTAACCGGAATTTCGGTCTTCATCGCTGCCCAGATGCACTGGATGGCCGGTTTCGGCTTCAGCGCGGGTCTGGTCGACATGGTGCTTTCCGCACGCAATCCGCTGGCCGTCAGCTGGTACATGCTGATCGTGCAAGGTCTGGTGTTCTTTGCGATCTACTACTTCTCCTTCACGTTCGTCATCAAGGCCTTCAACTTGAAGACGCCGGGACGCGAGGATGAAACCCAAGCGTCCGCCGCCGCGCCTGTCGTTCAGGCCACCGGTGGCAACGAAGCCGAGAATCTGGCCCATACCTACCTGAGCGTCATTGGTGGCAAAGGTAACGTCTCCGACGTCGATGCCTGCATCACGCGCCTGCGTCTGACGCTGAAGGATGCCTCCAAGGTCGATGAAGCTGCCGCCAAGCGTGCTGGTGCCAGTGGTGTGATCCGCCTCAACAACCAGAGCGTGCAGATCATCATCGGGCCAAAGGCCGAGCTGATCGCGTCCGCCATGCACAAGCTGATCATGGCTTGATGCGGCGGGTGTTGCGCTAGGAACGAATCGCCAGCGACGGTACATGATTGTGCCTCGCTGGCGATTTGCACTGAAAATGGGTGCGGATCGAAGTGGTATTATCCGTGCCGCAAAAAGCCTGCCTCTCAACTTCCGACGATTGCCAACGTGACCATGTCGAGTGACGCACCTGAAACCGATCTGACCGATTCACTGGTCGCCGAACTCAAGCTCGATCCGGCGTCGTCCTCCCATCTTTACCTGCAAGTGCGCAACGGACTGGCGCGGATGATTCGCGAACGCCGTTTCAGTGTCGACGATGCGCTGCCGTCCGAGCGCGTTCTCGCCGAACGCCTCGGCATCTCGCGCGTGACCGCACGCAAGGCGATCGGCGCGCTGGTGGATGAAGGCCTGATCGTGCGCCGGCACGGCTCGGGCAACTACATCGCCCCGATGCTGGAACAGCCACTGACGCGCCTGACCAGCTTTACCGAAGAACTCAAGCAACGCGGCTTTGAGCCGCATTCGCGATGGATACGCCGCGTGGTGAGTGCCGCGCTGCCCGAAGAAATGGTCGCGCTCGGCCTCTCGCCCGGCACGCGCGTCGCGCGGCTGGAGCGCGTGCGGCTGGCGGATGCCACACCGATGGCCTACGAAGCGAGCGCGCTGCCCGTTTCCGTGGTGCCGGACCCGGAAGGCGTCAAGGATTCGCTCTACAACTACCTGTTCGAACGCAACTCGGTCCCGGTCCGCGCCCTGCAGCACATCCGCGCCGCCAATGCGACGGCGCGGCAAGCCGAACTGCTGGCGATTCCGCTCGGCCAGGCGCTGTTGTTCATTACCCGCGTCGGCTATCTCGAAGATGGCCGCGCCGTCGAGATCACCCACACCTGGTGCCGCAGCGACTATTACGACTTCGTCGCCGAGCTGAGGCGCTGACCAACGGCTGGCGCTTCATCGTTCCGGCGTCCTCTTGTGCGTTGCCGGGATGGCGCTTGGCAGCCTGCGAACCATTCTCAGCTCGGCCGATGGACGAGCACCGGAATCGTCGAGTGTGTCAGTACCTTTTGCGTTTCGCTGCCGAGCAACAGGGCTTTTAGTCCACGCTTGCCATGTGAGGCCATGAAGATCAGGTCGCAGTCGTTTTGATTCGCGGCGTCAATGATTGATTCATAGGGTTCTTCACTGATCAAGGCGACTTTCGAGCATTCCACTCCGGCCTCCTGCGCCAGCTTCTCGGCCGCATCCAGTATGGCATGGGCCGCGCTGTCTTCACGTTCGTGGAATTCCGCGGCCGCATGCGCGTTGAAGATCGCACCCATTCCATAGGAAATTCCGGGCAAGCGGTGTTCCGCAGAGAGGAAGGTAATTCTGGCTCCTGCTTCCTTCGCAAAGGAGATCGCCCGGGTCACCGCTTCCTGAGAAAGCGCAGAGCCATCGGTTGGAACGAGAATGTGCTTGAACATAAGACTCCTCCTGGGGTGTGGTTGTAGTAGCGGATTCGATTGGGGCAGTCGTGCTGCTCATCTTTTAGTGCCCGCCGGCGCCAGGCTCGACAACACGGCTCGGTTTTGGCGCCAGCCAGATAACCGAGGCGGCGAGGATGAAGACGACTCCGATCGCCATCATCATCTGATTGGTGGCCAGCATCACGGCCTGGCTGGTGATCAGATAATCAATGGCCTGGTTTATGGCATCGGCTGCCATTCCTGCCTGTTCAAGCATGGTTCGCACGCTCTGGTCGCTATCGGAGATACCCACAAGTTCGGCGTGGTTGTACGTGATCTTGTTGTCCCAGGCGGTGGTGACAAGCGAGGTGGCAAAGGCGCCTGACAAGGTCCGCAGAAAGTTCATCAAGCCGGCGGCCGAGTCCATTTCGCGCTCATCCACACTCGACAAAGCCAGGCCCGTTGTCGGAATAAAGAAGAAGGGCAAGGCAAAGCCCATCACCACCAGCGGGATGGAAATATCCCAGAACCCCATGTCGGTCGTCGCGAACGTGCGCCAGAACGTGACCAGGCCCATCCAGATCACACCGCCAAAGACGAGCTTGCGCGGATCGAGCTTGTTCGCCGCCTGAGCCACCGCCGGCGCGACGATAAAGGCCGTCACCCCCGTCCACGCGGTCGCCAGGCCGGCCTGTGTGGCCGTGTAGCCCATGAAGTTCTGTAGCCACAACGGGGTCAACACATTAACGCCGAAGAAGGCAGCGAAGGCCAGGCTGATGGTCAGCACGCTGACCGAGAATCCGCGATGCCTGAAGACCTTGAGGTCGACGACCGGATGTTCTTCATAGAGCTCCCAGATAATGAAGGCGGCAAATCCGACGACCGCGACCACGCACAGCCCGATAATCAGATTGGAGGAGAACCAGTCGAGGTTCTTGCCTTCGTCCAGCATTAATTGCAGTGCGCCAACCCAGAGGATGAGCAAGCCGAGGCCGACGATGTCGATGCCGGCCCGGCTCAGAGTATCGGTATAGCCCTTCAGCAGTTTCCAGCCGACGAAGGTGCAGATCAGCGCAATCGGTGTATTCAGGATGAACACCCACGACCAGCTGTATTCGTCGCACAGATAACCACCCAAGATGGGGCCGACGACCGGCGCGACGAGCGTTGTCATGGACCACAGGCCGATGGGGACGGCGACCTTCTCCTTCGGGAAGATACGCATCATCAAGGTTTGCGACAGCGGCATCAACGGTCCGCCGCAAAGCCCCTGGAAGATGCGGGCGACGACCAGCATGCCGATCGAGGTTGATAGTCCGCAGACGATCGAAAACACCCCGAACAGAACCATGGAGGTAAAAAATACCCGTACCGAGCCGAAGCGCGAAGAGAGCCAGCCTGTTAGCGGTACCGTGATGGCCTCGCCGACCGCATACGCGGTGATGACCCAGGTCCCCTGACTGGTCGCGGCGCCGAGCGAGCCAGCAATATTGGGCACCGCGACGTTGGCGATGGTCATGTTGAGTACGGCAAGGAAATTGGCGGCGGCCAGCATGAGGGCCGCAACCCAGAGCGTTCCACCGGTCAGTGTCGCGTCGGTAGGCGGTACGCTCGGTGCCGTCAAGACTTGGCTCATTCCGCTCTCCCTTAGTTTTTGCGCGTGTCGATTTCAGCGCTCATCGAAAGACCGACTTTGAGCGGGTTCTTCTGCAGCTCCAACGGGTCGAGCTTGATGCGCACGGGAAGACGCTGCACGACCTTGATCCAGTTGCCGGTGGCATTCTGCGCGGGGATCGCCGAGAAGGCGGCTCCCGAGCCTCCCGAAAAGCCCTCGACGGTGCCCTGGTAGGTCACGGAACTGCCGTAAATGTCAGCATGCAGTTTGACGGGCTGGCCGACGCGAACATTCTCGAGTTGCACTTCTTTGAAGTTGGCGTCGACGTGCATGTCCTGCACCGGCACTACGGTCAGCAACGGCATGCCCGCCTGCACGCGCTGACCAAGCTGAACCTGGCGCTTGGCAACGATGCCATCGACGGGGGAGACGACGATGGTGCGCTCAAGGTCCACGGCCGCCTGGTCGCGACGAGCGCGTGCCAGCGCAACTTCCGGGTTGGTGTCCTCGGTGGTATTGGCGATGAGTACGGCATTGGCTTCACGCGTACTGAGGGCCGTGCTGCTGTTTGCCTTGGCCTGCGCAGCGGCGGCGCGCGCAGCAATCAGGTTGGCTTCGGCGGAGGCAAAACCGTTTTGCGCACGGGTCAGTTCATCTCCCGATACGGAGCCCGATGCCAGCAGTGCCTCTCTGCGGGTGAGGTCGATTTTTGCCCGCTCAAAATCTGCTTCGGCCGAGCTGAGTTGAGCGGCCGCTCGCTTCTCGTCGGCATCACGCGCAGCGATTTGCGCGCTTAGGCTCCCGTCGTTTGCAACGTAGCCCTTGACGCGCCGAATCGCACGCCCAAGGTCAGCCTCCGCTTGGGCAAGCCCGAGTTTGGCGTCCGTCTGGTCAATCCTGACCAGGACCTCCCCTTTTTTTACCGCCTGTGTGTCGGTGACCAGCACCTCGCTGATTGTTCCGCCCACTGACGGCGTGACTTGGGCTATCTCGACCGCAGCATAGGCATTGTCGGTGGACACGAACTTCGAGCCGTAGAGCAGCCAGTAGGCCGCAGCGCCGACAATGGCAAGGGCGACAACGCCGGTGAGTCCGATCAGTAGTTTCTTACGGTGATGTTCCTTGTTTGCGGTCGAAGAAATCGGTTGATTTATTACAGACATGTCTGAATTCCTGTGCAATTAGATGGTGTGGTGTTCATATCCGCCGCCCAGCGCGCGCTTGAGCGCGATATCCAGCGCGAAGGCTCTTGTCTGGAGACTGGTCAGGTTGCGTTGGTTGCTAAGGAAAGTGTCCTCGGCGTACAGCACTTCGAGATAGGTGGCGAGCCCGCCCTCATAGCGATTTCGGGCCACGCGATGGGCTTCACCCGCCGCTTCGAGCGCTTCCTCGGCTTTGCGCAACTGGCCGGCCAACGCTTTCTGGCTAAGCCCGGCACTGGCCACTTCCTGCAAAGCCTGGATGACGGTGCGGTTATAGTTGGCTACGGTTTCTTCGTAGGTCGCCACCGTTCCACGCAGTTCGCCCTGCAATCGGCCGGCGGTAAAAACAGGTAGCGAAATAGCCGGGCCGACGCCGCCGAAGTCCGAACCACTCTTGTTGAGCATGTTCAGTCCCAAGGCTTGTACTCCGATGAAGGCGGAGAGATTGATGTTGGGATAGAACTCGGCCTTCTTCTGGTTGATGCGATAGGCCTGCGCTTCTGCCTGAAGGCGTGCGGCAACCACATCCGGTCGCCGGCCCAGGAGGTTCGCGGCCAGTTCGGCAGGAAGACCGAATGGGTCATTCAGGTTGACCGTTGGGCGCTGAATCAACAGGCCCCGGTCCGGACCCGCGCCGAGCAAGGCCGCCAGACGATTGCGCTGCAGGCTGATTTGCTCATCGATCATCAGCAGTTCGCCTTCGGTTCCTGCCAGGCGGGCTTTGGCCTCGCTCAGGCTTCCTCTGGTTTCGAGTCCGTTGGCGAAGCGTTTTCCGAACAGGGCAACCGTCTTGCTGCGAACCTCCGTTGATTGGGCAACTGTGTCCTGAATGGCATAGAGACGAGCCAATTCGGCATAGCTTGTGGCGATGGCCGCGGCAAGACTGAGTCGAGCTTGCGCAAGCTCAGCGCGGCTCGCTTCGAGCTGTGATGTGGCTGATGCCAGAGCCGCGTGGTTTTTCCCCCAAAAATCGAGTTCCCAGTTGAAGTTGATGGTCGCCTGGCCGTAATCCTGCCAGCCTTGGGGCAGCGCGGCCTGCGGTATCAAGTGGTTGTAACTTTGCTTCTGCTCGCTGGCCGACGCGTTGGCGCTTACTTGCGGCAGGAGCGCAGCGCCGGAGATCTGGCTGAATGCCTCGGCGCGGCGGAGTCGGGCTGAGGCTGCGGCCATGTCTGGCGAATCGCGCAACGCCTCGTCAATCAAGGCGTCGAGCTGTGGATCGCGGTATGTTTGCCACCAGCGTTCGTTCGGCCAAGTACTGGCAGGGCCAGAAAGCGAGCTCGTCGTCTGATAGTCGGACATCGGCTTCAGACGGACGAGCTGGTCCAACGATGGAAACTGGGCGCAGCCGCCGAGGCTCAGCGCAAGAGCGGAGCCGAGAAGTGCCGCTTTGACTCGCGGTAACGGCGCTGTAAATCGGGATTGATGGTCCATGAAATGCTCTCTTTAACCAAATATCGTACCGTACGGTTCGGTACGATATGGTACCAGATCTGCTGTAGAATCGTCCAGTTGCTACAGCCTATCGCCCGGAAAGAAAAGAAATGAGTGTTCGAATGAAGCCTGAGGAAAAACGCCAAGCCATTCTTGATGTGGCCGCTCAAGCATTCCGGGAGTTGGGGTTCGAACGGACATCGATGTCAGAAATACGTGCCCGAGTCGGCGGTTCAAAAGAGACGCTGTACCACTACTTCCCATCAAAGGAAATTTTGTTTTTCGAAGTCATGTCACGCTCAACCGAAGCAGAGTTTGACGCGGTTCACCGCAACTTCCAGCCATCGACAGACGATATTGCTGAATCGCTGCGCCAGTTTTCAGAGAGGTTCCTGGCGTTTCTCTATTCACAGCAAGTCCGAGCACAACGGCATCTTGCGATCTCGGAGTCGGGACGTACCGATCTAGGGCGGTTTGTGTACGAGAATGGCGTACTCCGCAGTCAGAGTCTGGTATCGACGTTCCTCCATGAAGCGATGAATCTGGGGAAATTGAAAGTGGCCGATCCAAACGTTGCAGCGCGCCACCTGATTAGCCTTTTGGAGTCGGAATTGATGGAGCGATTTCTGTTTCAGATATTGACCGACGTGACTGCCGAGGAGATTTCGCAAGTGACGGCTCGTGCCATAGACGTGTTCATGGCCGCTTACGGTCCGCAACATGT
>JAGNOM010000161.1 GCA_017990155.1 Propionivibrio sp.
GCAACGACGCCAGCCAGCGCACGCACGATGCTGTCGCCGATGTAGGTGCCGATCTTGGCCGACGAGATGCCGACGTCGAACGCGGGATTGAAGACTTCCAGGAAATGGCGCAGGCCGAGCGCGGACGCTTCCTCGCGGAACTGCGAATAGGCGTTCAGCGTGCGCAGGTCGCCGTCGACGTTGTTCGAGAAGGTCATCGAATACAGGCCGAGGTCGGCGATGCCGTTGAGCTTGCCGAGGCGCGCGGTGCGGAAGGGCTGCGATGGCTCCTGGCCGTAGGTCGCGCCGCGCTGGTACCAGATGTCCGTCGTGTCGTTGTAGCGGACGGCCGGCGTGACCGGCGAGTTGTCGAACAGGCGTTCGCCCTGCAAAATCTGCGCGGTCGAGACGCTGGTCAGCATGATGTCGACGAGGCCGGAGTTGGTCATGTCGCGCATCGTTTGCAGGAAAGCCGGGCGTGTCGCCAGGCCGCCGAGCAGGCGCCCCGAAGCGTCACGCGCCGGGCCGGGGCAGGCGATGCCGAAGGCCATGTCCGGGTCTTTTGCGTCGGCGATGATGAAGTCGGCCGGGGTATAGTTTCCGGCGCGGATGCGGGCGAGTTTCTGATCGAGGCTTTTCATGGTGTCGTCTCTTTGTTCGGTGGGGTGAAGGGCGTTTTCTTTTTCCTGGGACAGGAGCATCGCATCGCGCTACCATTCCAGCAAACGAAATATTTTCACCGTAGCCATTCCAGGAGGGCATCATGGAGCTTCGCGACCTACGCGCTTTCGCCACGCTCGGCGAACTGCTGCATTTCGGCCAGGCGGCCGAGCGCATGCACGTCACGCAGTCGGCGTTGAGCAAGCAAATCCAGCGTCTGGAGGGCGAGTTCGGCGGCGCCTTGTTCGAGCGTGGTCAGGCCGGAACACGCCTGACGCCGCTCGGTCGCGCCCTGCACGCCGAAGCGCAGACGATCGTCGATGGCGTGCACCGCTTCTCGCACCGCGCCCGGCAAGCCGCGCAGGGCGTGCTCGGCACGCTGCGCATCGGCTTTGGCGTCACCTCGCGCACGATCGCACCGGCGGCGATTTCACGCTTTCGCGCGATTCGTCCCGACGTCCAGATCGAACTCATGGAAGTCTCCGCACGCCACCAGATCCAGGCCATGCGCGAAGGCACGATGGATATCGGCTTCTGCCGGCTGCCGGTCCCCGAAGGTTGGCCGACGCTGCACTGCATTCAGGCCAACCTGGTCGCTGTGCTACCGTCGGACTACGGCGAACAGCTCAGTCTCGAAGAGCTCGTGCGGCGCCCGATGGTCACCATCGCGCGTACCCGCTCGCCGGCCTTTCATGACCATGTGATGTCCTACCTTACACGCAAGGGATTGCGCATCCAGGCGCTGCAGACGACGACCGATTTCTACACCGCCGTCGCCCTCGCCGAGGCGGGTGTCGCCTGGGCGATCGTGCCGTCATCGACGCCCTACGAGCCGACGCGCGCCTGCGTCAAGATTCTGGGGGACGAAGACGCGCGCTGGCAGATCGGGCTGGTCCGGCCACCCGGAGAACCAGGCGGACTGGTCGAGGCCTTCTGGTCGGTGGTCAGCGAGATTCGCGAAGAACAGGGGCTGCTGACGTCCTGAGACGGACGGGTGTTGAACAAGATCATCGTATCGATACATGTACAGTTAAAAGTACATATTTGGAGAGTCAATGGATACCATCACCTACACTTCGCTACGCGCCACGCTGGCCAGCGCGATGGACCGCGTGTGCGACGACCATGAACCGCTGATCGTCACGCGCAACGGCGAGCAGTCCGTCGTCATGCTGTCACTTGAGGACTACAAAGCCCTGGAAGAAACCGCCAGATTGCTCCACTCGCCGGTCAACGCGAAGCGCCTGCTTTCCGCCGTCGCGCGGCTCGCGGCCGGGCAGGGTAACGAACGGGAGCTGGCCAAGTGAAGCTGATCTTCGCCGACGAAGCCTGGGAAGACTACTGCTACTGGCAGGCAGTCGACGCGACCCTGTTCGACCGCATCAATCGCCTTCTGCGTGCGATCCAACGCAAGCCCTTTTCCGGCATCGGCAAACCCGAGGCGCTGCAACATGCGCTTGCCGGCTTCTGGTCGCGCCGAAGCAGCCACGATCAGCGCGTCGTCTATCGCGTCGAGGGCGACACCGTGCTGATCGCGCAGCTGCGCGTTCATTCCTGAATCCCGGCGGAACGGTGCTGCGCGGCCGGCGCTGATCGGGAGCGCAAGGACATTGCCTGTATCATGGTGCACCCGGCCACTACGGCGGCAACCCCGACCGAAGAGGAATTCCCATGCCGGCAAGTCTCACCGATCAACTCGCGTCCGCGCTCGACGCGCGTCACGACCTGCTCGAACAACTGCAGCTTGAACGAACGACCGCCTACCGCCTGTTTCATGGCAGCGTCGAAGGCCAGCCTGGACTGACCGTCGACCGTTACGGCGACGTCCTGCTCGTGCAATCCTTTCACCATGCGCTGAGCGCCGAGGATCTGAGCGCACTGGAAGCGTTTTACGGCGCAGCTTTCCCCGGTCTGCCCGTGGTTTATAACGACCGCAGCCAGTCCTCTTCGCGCATCTCCAACACGCTCGATCAGGAGCAGAACGGTCCCGCGCACCAGTCGCGCCAGTTTCAGGAGATGGGCGTCAATTACTGCTTCCAGGCGCGCCATGCCGGGCAGGACCCGTGGCTTTACCTCGACCTGCGCGCCGGCCGCCGCCGCGTTATGCGGGAAGTCGTCGGCAAATCGCTGCTCAACCTCTTCGCCTACACCTGCGGCATCGGCATCGCCGCCGCCGAGGCCGGGGCTTCGTATGTGGTGAACGTCGATTTCTCGGAATCGAGCCTTGCCGTCGGCAAGGCCAGCGCCCTCCTCAACGAGTTGCCGATCCGCGTGCGCTACGTCAAGAGCGACGTGTTTCCGGCGCTGCGTCAGCTTTCCGGGCAAGGGCAGGCGGAACGGGTGCGCGGCAAGCGCATGCCGCCCTTCGCCAAGCTGGACGCACGCCAGTTCGACGTCGTTTTCCTCGACCCGCCGCGCTACGCCAAGAGCCCCTTCGGCGTGGTCGATGTGGTCAACGACTACGCCGCGCTGTTCAAGCCGGCACTGATGTGCACGTCCGAAGGAGGCTCGCTGATCTGCTGCAACAACGTCGCCGAAGTCACCCGCGAAGCCTGGCTCGATCTGCTCCAGCGCAGCGCGCGCAAGGCCGGGCGGACGATCCGCGAAGTCGAATGGATAGCGCCGGAGGCGGATTTCCCGAGCTACGATGGCCAGACGCCGCTGAAAATGGTCCTGCTGAGAGTCTGACAAGTCAATGAAAACCCCGAAGAGACTCCTCGCCCTCGTCGAAGAAGGCCTGATTGATGAAGTGATCGGCCAGCTGATGAGCGGCAAGGAGGCCACGGTCTACGTCGTTCGCTGTGGCGATGACATCCGTTGTGCCAAGGCCTATAAGGAAGTCGACCAGCGCAGCTTCCGCAAGAACGTCTCTTATCAGGAAGGGCGCAAGGTCAAGAACAGCCGGCAGGCGCGGGCGATGGAAAAGGGCAGCCGCTACGGGCGCAAGATGCAGGAGGAAGTCTGGCAGAGCGCCGAAGTCGATGCCCTGTATCGGCTGGCTGCGGCGGGTGTGCGCGTTCCGCGTCCGCATCTCTGCTTCGAGGGCGTGTTGCTGATGGATCTGGTGCTCGATGCCGACGGCAATGCCGCGCCGCGTTTGAACGATGTCGAGTTGAGCGAGGAACTGGCGCTGGAATACCACGCGCTGCTCATCAATCAGGTCGTGCGCATGCTCTGCGCCGGCCTCATCCACGGCGATCTTTCCGAATACAACATTCTCGTCGGCGAAACCGGCCCGGTGATCATCGACCTGCCGCAAGCGGTCGACGCCGCCGGCAACAGCCATGGCGCCGAAATGCTCGAACGCGACGTGAACAACCTGAGAACCTACTTCAGCAGCTTCGCACCGACGCTGCGGGATTCGCAATACGGCAAGGAAATCTGGGCGAACTACGAAAGCGGATTGCTGACGCCGGAGTTGCCATTGACCGGCCAGGTCGTGCTTGACGAGCGGCTCGCCGATGTCGAGGCGGTCCTGCAGCAGGTCGATCTGGCGATCAGGGAAAACGAGATCCGGCGGATGTGCCAGTAGGCCGGGCGGCGAGGGGTGGGCACGCCTCGGGCTTTGCACATCCTTCGATCACGTTCGCCGCGGCGACGACCGCATACGACTCAAGACACCTCCGGGACGGATCGACCTGAAATCCACCGTTGCCCCGTGTAATACCCTTCGACACGCCCGCTGTGCGGGCTGCTCAGGGCGAACGGAGGTGTCACGCTATCCAGGATCAACGGTCCTCGGCCACCAGTCCCCTGATTTCCCGCAACTTGGCCTTGACCCGGTCGGCGTTGGCTTGGCCCATGCGGATCATGATCTTCTGTCCGGATGAGCGGGATTCGAGGGCGGGGTCGGCGTAGTTCTGGAGGACCTTCGGCTGCACGAGCGCGATCGGTTCGGCGACTTCGGGGGCGGCCAGCAGGTCGTCGATGGCCAGGACCAGACGGTCGTTGAAGTAGGCGCCAGGTTTGGCGATTTCGCCGTAGGCCTTCTGGAACAGCGGGTAGTACTGGCGGTACACGGTCACCAATTTCTTCGCGTCCACGCGTTCGATGCGCGCGACATATTCGGCGTAGCGCTCGGCGTTGTGTGGGCTGATCGAGCGTTGTCCATCAACTTCCTGGACGAGCAATCCGCCGCTGACGCGCTTCACCGGCACGACGTTGGCCGGGAGCTTGGGACTCGGCAGATGGTCGACGGTGGCGACGACCTTGCGGATGAGCGCTTCGGTCAGCAGCACGTCCATCCATGATTTGTCGAGCACGGCGCCGAGCGCGGTGACGATCGACGGCTCGCTCTCGTCGAGTTTAGGTAGCGGTTCGGGCGTCGGCTCGGGCGCGACCGGATGTTCGATGACCGGCTCGGGCTTTGCTTCGGGCTCGGCGGGTTCCGGTGCGGTTACGGGCGCGGGTTTGGTGACCGGGATTGGCTCGCTCGGTGCGCTCATCGACTCCTCGGGAGGCGCCTCGGGGAAGAGCCAGAGGAATCCGGCGATGGCTGCGGCCAGCACGACGAGAACGACGATCACCACGTTTTTCTTCATCTCCTGCTCTCCCTTTGCTTTTGACTGAAGTTGAAGGATAGACCACAAACGGGACGATGTAAGGTCCCGGATGGCGGCCGGGCGAATCGTCGCCGGGTCGCGATTTCGCCGTCGCCGCGCACGCTGCGTTGAAAGAGCTTTCTTTCAAGCTTAATCTGCCCTTTTCCGACGACTAAAGGACATCCCATGTTGAACCTCAAGGACGCCTCGCTATTGCGCCAGCGTTGCTACATCGACGGCCTGTGGGTCGACGCCGATCAGGCGGAAACCATCGCCGTCTGCAATCCGGCGACGGGCGAGAAAATCGGGACGATTCCGAAAATGGGCGCGGCCGAAACGCGCCGGGCGATTGCCGCCGCCGACGCCGCCCTGCCGGGCTGGCGAAAAATGACCGCCGCCGAGCGCGGCAAGCTGCTGCGCCGCTGGTCCGAGCTGATGCTGGCCCACCAGGACGATCTGGCGCTGATCATGACCGCCGAACAGGGCAAGCCGCTGGCCGAGTCGAAAGGCGAGATCGCCTACGCTGCCAGCTATCTCGAATGGTTCGCCGAAGAGGGCCGCCGCGCCTACGGCGAGATCATCCCGCCGAACGGGCCGGATCGCCGCCTGCTGGTGACGCGCGCACCGGTCGGCGTCTGCGCGGCGATCACGCCGTGGAATTTTCCGTCGGCGATGATCACACGCAAGGCCGGCGCCGCGCTGGCCGCCGGTTGCACGATGGTGGCCAAGCCGGCAACGCAAACCCCGTTCTCGGCGCTGGCGCTGGCCGAACTCGCCGAGCGCGCCGGGATTCCGAAAGGCGTGTTCAGCGTCGTGACCGGCGCGGCGCGCGCGATTGGCGGCGAGATCTGCGCCAATCCGATCGTGCGCAAGCTGTCTTTCACCGGCTCGACCGAAATCGGTTCGCAACTCATCGCCCAGTGCGCGCCGACGGTGAAAAAGCTGTCGATGGAACTCGGCGGCAACGCGCCCTTCATCGTCTTCGACGACGCCGATCTCGACGCGGCGGTGATCGGCGCCATGGCGTCGAAGTATCGCAACGCCGGCCAGACCTGCGTCTGCGCCAACCGCCTGCTGGTGCAGGACGGCGTCTATGAGGCCTTTGCCGAAAAACTCGCCGTGGCGGTCGCCGCGTTGAAGGTCGGCAACGGCGTGGATGCCGGCGTCACGCAAGGTCCGCTGATCGACCAGGCGGCCGTCGCCAAGGTTGAGGCGTTGCTCGCCGATGCGACCGCCAAGGGCGCGCGCATCGTCTGTGG
>JAGNOM010000162.1 GCA_017990155.1 Propionivibrio sp.
TGCGAGCGGTGGTAGAGCGGGTCGTAATGCAGTTCGAGCAGTTCTGAGACCAGTGGTCGCCATTCGGCGCGATCGACATAAGCCAGCCAGCGCTCGATCGTCTCTTTGCTTTGCAGCTTGCGCAGGGTGTCGAGGCGCGAACGCAGCCATTCGGGGTCGCGCAGGAAGTAGTCGTAATCGCGGAGCAGGAAGTCGACCCGCGCGTCGAACGCAGCGTCGATGTCGATGCAGTCGCCTCTGCGCATGGTCTCGAGCACGGCATCGGGAACATGGATTTTGCCGATGCGGCGGCTTTCGGCCTCGACGTAGATCGGGCGAGCCGGGTCGAGCTGGCGCAGCGCCGACAGCAGTCGCGTTTCGAACATCTTTTGTGAGGGCTGATCGGTGCCGGGTAGAACGCCCAGGACCGAGCCCTTGTGGCACGCGATGTCCTCCAGATCGAGAATCTGTTCGCCCCTCGCGGCCAACTCCTGCAGTACCCGGCTTTTTCCGCTGCCGGTCGCGCCGCAGACAACCCTGAAGGACATCTTGCGCGGCAATTCGGCCAGGTTTTCGATGACCAACTGCCGATAGTCCTTGTAGCCGCCCTGCAACTGCTGTGCGTCCCAACCGACCCGGCGAAAGATCAAGGTCATCGATCCACTGCGCTGACCGCCGCGCCAGCAGACGATCAGCGGTGTCCAGTCCTTGTTTCGGTCCTGGAAGGTGTGGCGCAGGTGGTAGGCGATATTCTCTGCGACGTAGGCGGCGCCGATCTTCTTGGCTTCAAACGGCGAGTGCTGCTTGTACAGCGTACCGACCTCGATGCGCTGTTCGTTGTCGAGCACCGGGCAGTTGATCGAGCCGGGAATATGGTCTTCCGCGAATTCGGCCGGGGTGCGAACGTCGATGATTTCGTCGAACTGGCTGTAGTCTTCAATGCGCTCGATCTTTGCGATGCCGTGTCGTCCGGTGCTCATTTACTGCTCATTCGTGTGTTCATTTCAATAGCGGCTCAAGGCCGCGCCAGACGGTGTCGAGCAGGATCGGTTGTGCTTCGGCCGTGGGGTGAAGGTTGTCGGACTGGAAAAGCTCCGGGCGCGTGGCGACGCCATCGAGCAGGAAGTCGACGAGGGCGGCTTTCCGGTCTTTGGCGACGTCGGCAAATGCCTTTTGGAACTGAACCGCATACGGTCCATAGTTGGGCGGCAGGCGCTGCCCGACGATCAGGACGCGGGCGTTTTTCTTCTGCGCGGCATCGGCCATGGCTGTCAGGTTGTCACGCATCGTCTTGACCGGCAGGCCGCGCAGGCCGTCGTTGGCGCCGAGCGCAATGATGACGATGTTCGGCCGGTGCTTGTCCAGCGCCGAACCGAGCCGCGTCCTTCCGCCGCTCGTGGTTTCGCCCGAGATGCTGGCGTTGGTGACGCTATAATCAAGTCGTTTTTGTTCGAGGCGTTTTGCGAGCAAGCTCGGCCAGGCCGCTTCCTGAGCGATGCCATAGCCGGCTGACAGGGAATCGCCAAAAACGAGGATGCTGCGCGCCGCCCAGGCCGCGGGTGCAGTGAGGGTGATCGCCACCAGAATCGCCGCCTGAATGGATGTTCGAGTGAACGTACGAATCGATGCTCTTAGCGGGAAGCGCCACATGGTTCCGGATCAATCAAAGGTTATAGAAGTCAGCCGCTTGACCAAGCGCGTGGATAACGGCGGCGAGCCGTTGACCATTCTGCACGAGAATTCGTTTTCCGTCGCGGCCGGGGAAACCGTGGCCATTGTGGGCGCGTCGGGTTCCGGAAAGTCGACCTTGCTCGGCTTGCTGGCCGGCCTGGACTTGCCCACGAGCGGTTCGGTGAGGCTTGCCGGCGAGCCTCTGGCCGATCTCGACGAGGATGCGCGTGCCATGCTGCGTGGCCGCTTGCTCGGGTTCGTCTTTCAGTCATTCCAGTTGCTGCCGTCGCTGAACGCGATTGAGAACGTCATGTTGCCGCTTGAACTCGCCGGGATGGCCAATGCCCGATCCGAGGCCGAGTTCTGGCTCAAGCGAGTCGGTCTGGCGCATCGGCTACGCCACTACCCCAAGCATCTTTCCGGCGGCGAACAGCAGCGCGTGGCTCTGGCGAGGGCGTTTGCGCCCAAGCCGCGCCTGGTCTTCGCGGATGAGCCGACGGGTAACCTCGATGCGGCCACCGGTCATCAGATCATCGAATTGATGTTTGCCATCAACGCCGAAAGTGGAACGACGATGATTCTGGTGACGCATGACGAAGAGATCGCCGCGCGTTGCGGACGTCGTTTGCGCATGCATGCCGGAGAAATTGCCGAAGTCCTTGCGGGCTGATTGGCACGATGAAAAATCTTGCCAAACTATTACCTTTGGCATAGGTTTAGTCTGAATGCATCATCCGGTGTTGGCCGATCAGGTAGCGAACCTTAGGAGAGGTGGGCGATGACCGCATTACCCGATTGTCCGGGATTGACCCTTGTTCAGGAGGGCGAGTGTCTTCTGGCACGACTCACCCCGGTTGCCGAACGCGCGCCGCTTGATGCGGACGGCTTGAAGGCGCTGATCGAACAGTCCGGTTACGGACGCTGGATTGTTTCCGTAGCGGGAACGGCGCAACTGCTCGAATGCTGCTCAGACCCGGCTGCCGAACTGAGTATCGAACTGGCGAAATCGTCGGAGGCCAGCTTTTCAATCGAGGTCGCCACCGACGCCATGCAGGCGTGGGTGAATGTCGTTCCCGCCTGCGGCGGCAAGCCACTTCAGGCGGACGACGTGTTCATGGCCTTGGGCGAGGCTGGGGTGACCTACGGAATCGATCCGGAGGCGGTCAACGCGGCGTGTGCGGCGGCGGTCCCCGAACGGGTGCTGGTGGCTTCCGGAACGCCCGCCGTTGATGGCGAGGATGCGAGATTTGACGTGCTGGTGGCCGAGGCGCGCGATCGTGCGCCACACGTCAACGAGAACGGATTGATTGATTTTCGCGACCTGGGCGCGATTCCGTCGGTGTCGGCCGATGAAGCGCTGATGCGGCGCATCCCGCCGACGACCGGTACCGCAGGGCGGAACGTCCGCGGCGATGTTCTTGAACCGGCGCCAGGCAAGAACGAAGGGTTTTCCGAAAAGCTGATCGGCGCCTACGTGGCGCGCGACGACACGAATCTGCTGCGCGCCGTGTTCAGCGGTCAGCCGGTTCGTTGCGGCAACGCGGTGAATGTCGAGCAGGTGCTGCGTATTCGCAACGTCAATATGGCGTCGGGAAACATCTCATTTGACGGAACCGTCAATGTCGAAGGCGAAGTCCTGCCTGGAATGAAGATCCACGCCACGGGCGATATCATCATTGGCGGCGTCGTCGATGGTGCCGAGCTTGAGGCTGGCGGCGACATTCGGATTAGCGGCGGCGTCATCGCCAAGGCCCACGTTCGCGCCGGCGGTTCGGTTTCGGTGCGCTTTGTCGAGAATGCGCTGGTCATCGCCGGAACGACCATCGCCATCGAGGATACGGCCTTGCAGAGCGAACTGCAGGCCAACAACCAGATCCTCGTTGGCCTTAAGTCGCCGCAGCGCGGTCGGCTGGCCGGCGGGTCGGCGCGCGCGATGCTGCTGATCCGGACGCCGATCCTCGGCTCGGCGACGGGCGGCGTGACCAAACTGCTGCTGGGCGTCAATCCGGTGCTTGAAGCCGAGTATCAGGCTTTGGTGCACAAGATCGATAAGCAGCGCGAGGATGAGCAGAATCTCGAAAAGCTGGTCAAGCATCTGGCGCGTCAGGGCGACAAGGCGGCATTGCACGAGCGCGCCAAGGCGTCGTGGGAGCAGGCGGTGAAGGCCTGGGGCAGGTTGCTGCCGCAACGCGACGAACTCGAACGGCAACTGGCGTTGATCGCGGGGGCACGGATCGAGGTCGGATCGGCGGTGGCGGGCGCGGTCGATGTGACACTGGGAAAGAAGCTGCTGCGCATGCGCAAGTCGTACGAGGCCGGGGTGTTCTCGGCCGAAGGCGAGCGCTTCGTCTACACCGATTCGCAGGGAAATGCGACACCGGCTGTCTGAGTGTCCGGGTCAACGCATTGGCACCCTGTCGCGTTCTGTGGTCGAGATCGTTCGATCCGTCTTCGTACAGGAGTGTTGATTTGAATACTGCAAGACTGAATAAATGGACTGCCACGCTGTGCTTGCTGGTGGCGACCACCTTGTTCAACGTGCCGGATGCAATGGCCGATCATCATCGGCGTGGCGGCGTGCGTTATGGCGTGGGCGTCATTGTCGCACCGCGCTGGGATCCCTGGTTCTGGGGGCCGCCGTATCCCTATCAGCCGTATCCGCCGGTAATCATCGAGCGATCTCCACCGGTCTATATCGAGCAGCCGCAAGCGATTCCCGAGCCGGCGCCGCAGCCGGCGTACTGGTATTACTGTCCGGAATCAAACAATTACTACCCGTATGTGCAGCGATGCCCGTCAGGCTGGCAGAGAGTCGAGCCGCAACCGAGTGATTTACGCTGAAGCGCGGCGCGGCAAAACGAATAAGGCAGAGAGAATTCCATGCAGAAGATCATTTCGAGAAGAAGCACGCTGGCCGCGTCGGCGCTGGCGTTGTTGGGTGCCTGCGCCTCCATCCCCTCGGCGCCAAGCATTCTGGCGCTGCCCGGTTCGAACCGGACTTTCGAATCGTTCCGGGCCGACGATCAGGATTGTCGGCTCTACGCTTCGCGGCAAATTACCGTTCCGGTGGCGGATCCCGGCGTTCAATCGGCAGTGGCAGGAACCGCGATCGGTGCGGTTGCCGGTGCCGCGATCGGCGGTCAGCAGGGCGCGGCGGTCGGGGCCGGGTCCGGTTTGCTGGTGGGGAGCGCGGTCGGTGCAGAATCCAATCAGACTTACTCCTACGGGACGCAGCGACAGTACGACCACGCCTACATTCAGTGCATGTACGGGCGTGGGCACAAGGTTCCGGTGTCGGCGGAATTCGCGCGCAATCTCTCGCAGTCGCCCGCTGCCACATCGCAGAGCAAGAACTATCCGCCTCCGCCGTCGACCGTGCCGCCGCCCGATTACGTACCGGCACGCTGATTTCGGCGTATTTGCAGTCAGCTCCGGATCGCTCTGGCCACCGCGACGCCGCTGCGGATCGCGCCTTCAAGGGTCGCGGGGTAATCGGCGCACACGTAGTCACCCACCAGCCAGAGTCCGGGAATCGCCGTTTTGGCCGCTGGGCGCGGAAGGTTAGGAACGCATGAGAACGTCGCGCGACGCTCCCGAATCACACGGTGCCAGGCCGGTTGAGTCAACGATCGGCCTAGCGCCTGTTCGAGTTCTCCGTGCAGGATGCGCATCAGCGTCTCTGCGTCCTCTTCATCCCATGCGCCGCGTGCGCTGAGCACGAAGGCCAGGAGGGTGCGGTTGTCGTCACTGTTGTGCGCGAATACCCATTGGCCGAGCCGATCGCTCTTGCCGTCGTCCAGTCCCAGCATCGGGCAGGGTAGCCGCACATCGGATGGATAGGCCGCGTAAGCCGTGCCGATCGGTTCGTAGCTGTAGCCCTCGATCACTTCGGCAACGGCCATCGTTTCTTCCTGTTTTTCGAGGAAGCGCACCGCGTGCTGCGGGGCGACGGCTAGGATGACGTGATCGAATCGTTCGCCGAGAATCTCGAGGTCTGGACGCAGTTCCTGGACGCGAGTCGCGAGACGGACGCAGCCGCCAGACTTCTCGATGAACTCAGCGGCTGCATTCGGGAACACGCTGCTCAGGTCGCTTGACGGAAGTAGAAGATCGGTATCGGCCTGCTGGCCGCCAAGGCTGTCGCGCAACACGTTGGCGAAGATCTGCGCCGAGGCATTTTCAGGCACCGTATTAAGCGCCGCGAGGCAGAGCGGTTCCCACATGAAGCGCCGAAGCTTCCCGGATTGCAGGTGACGATTGAGAAACTCAGCGACCGAGTAATCACCGTCGAGGCGATAGTCGGAACCTTGCAACGAGCGCATGAAGCGCACCGCCGAGAATTTCTCCCACAGGGTGATGCCCCTCGCGCCGAGAAGCCCGAAAGCGAGATTGAACGGCGCGGGTATTCGCGGCAACTTCATCCGGAAGCCTCCGGCCGGATAGCTCAGTTCAAGCGGGAGACGCCGCAGCAGCTTTTCCGGATCAAGCCCGACACTCCGCATAAGACGCAGCGTTTCGCGATAGGCGCCGATCAGGATGTGCTGGCCGTTGTCCAGGCGCAGGCCATCGATATCAACGCCGCGCGCGCGTCCGCCAAGTTGTCGGGCGGCTTCGAATACGGTGACATCGGCACCTTCGGCGACCAGCTCGACCGCCGCCGCCAGCCCGGACCAGCCGCCGCCGATAACGGCGACCTTGGTTTTGCCTTTCAACCCTTGATCCAGGTCCGCCAGGCGATCCACAGCTTGCGGATCGGCGTTAGCGACGTGCGCTGGTTGAGGAC
>JAGNOM010000163.1 GCA_017990155.1 Propionivibrio sp.
ATCTGCAGCTGATGTCCTCAGCCAACGGCAGTGGAGAAAATCGGGCGACCGAGATCTCCGAGATTTCTCGTGCGCTCAAGGGGTTGGCCAAGGAGTTGAGCGTTCCCGTGATCGCGCTTTCGCAGCTTAATCGCTCTCTTGAGCAGCGGCCGAACAAGCGTCCCGTGATGTCCGATCTGCGTGAATCGGGCGCCATTGAGCAGGACGCCGACGTGATCATGTTCATCTATCGCGATGAAGTTTATAACCCCGATACCCCTGACAAAGGGAGCGCCGAGATCATCATCGGCAAGCAGCGTAATGGCCCCATCGGCATGGTGCGCCTGACATTCATCGGCGAATACACGCGCTTCGAGAATTTCGCCAGTCCAGGATCGTACTAGACGGCGGTTGCGTGCCGCCGGTTGTTGAAGCCGCGCTCGCGGCTAGTAAGGTTCGGTGTGCGTGGCGGTGACGTTGTAGCTCAAGCGATCCGTCTCGAGACTGTCGAAACGATCATTGGCCGTTTCGATGGTCGGATAGCTCAGGAAGGGGAGCGGGTTTCCGGTTGAGCCTCTCAGGCTAACGTCCAGCGCGGCGTTGAAGCCGATCCAGTTCATTTCCCAAAAGCCGAAAAGCAGCTTCTTCAGCACGGTTAGCTTGGGGTCGCCATCGCTCAGGTTCTCGTCGCGGATTGCTTTGCGCACGTCGGCTGGATTGACCGGAATCCACCCGTAACCCGGGGTGTAGAACTCGGCACGACACTGCTGCGCCGCGCTCAGGTTGCCGCTGGCGCCGAGGCTGCCAAATAACCTTGAGCCGTCGATGCGCAGGCCGAAGACCGGGCGTGCCGGTATGCCGATCGCTCGGCATAGCGCTACGAACAGCAGGGCGATGTCGGCGCTTTTGCCAAACAGGTCGCCGCTCTCGAGCATTGTGCCAATGGCGGTATTGCCGACGCGTTTCATCAGCGGGTCGTAAGTCGTATTTTCCACAACCCATTCATAGATCGCCTTGCCTTGCGCCAGCGGATCCTTGATGCGTCCGATCGCGCGCTCAGCAGTTCGGCGGACGATGTCGTCGGTCGTGACGAGATCGGTCGACTGCAGGCAGCGGCGGAGGACTTCGGTTCGTTCGGCGATCGCGCCGCGGCGGGTGATGTCAAAATGGCGGTCTTGTGTCGCGACCTGGCTCACGATCTGCAACTGCGGGTCGCTCGTTCCTTCGGCCCAGTCGGCAAAGAAGACTTCCATTTCAGCGACCGGATCACGATAAATACCGGCGCTCACGAAATTGCCTTGCCAACTATGGCCAAGCGAACGCGCCCACGGTGTGTCCTTGTACTGCGCGAGGGGAAGCCAAAGGCGTGCTTTGCCCGTGACGCCGTTCAGGGCGAAGGTTGAGCGGATATCGTAAGTGCGCCACTGCGGCGCGGGTTCGTCGGGCAGGCTGATGGCGTTCCGGATCTCGGGTTTCGGCTCCGGAATAGCCTCGTCAACGACTTCCGGCGCGACTGCGGCGACCGGTTTCTTGGCCGTTGATTTGGCTTTGGATTTTGCCGCCGGCTTGGTCTTTTTTGTTTTTGCGGCAACCTTTTTCGCTGCTTCAACCGGGGCGGATGCCAGGAAAGAGAGAAATGCCGTAGCAGCGAGGAAGTCTCGTCGTTTCAATCGACTCTCCGGGTTGCGAAAGGTCCTCTCCAGAGGGACCGGTGGGCTAAAACGACTGAGCCGTGTCACGGGACACGGCTCAGTCGAACGGCAAAAATTATAGCACTTCGGCCGCGTGGTCCGCGAGGCGAGAGCGTTCGCCGCGTTGCAGCGTGATATGGCCGGAGTGCTCCCAACCCTTGAAACGATCGACCACGTAGGTCAGGCCGGAACTGCCTTCGGTCAGGTAGGGCGTGTCGATCTGCGCGATGTTGCCCATGCAGATGACTTTGGTCCCCGGACCCGCGCGGGTGATCAGCGTTTTCATCTGCTTTGGCGTGAGGTTTTGCGCCTCGTCGATGATCAGGAACTTGTTGAGGAAGGTCCGTCCGCGCATGAAGTTGAGCGACTTGATCTTGATCCTGTTGCGAATCAGATCGTGCGTCGCGGCGCGGCCCCAGTCGCCCGCCTCGTCGTCGGTCTTGTTGAGCACTTCCAGGTTGTCTTCAAGCGCACCCATCCACGGACCCATCTTCTCCTCTTCCGTGCCGGGCAGAAAACCGATGTCTTCGCCGACCGGGACCGTAACCCGCGTCATGATGATTTCGGAGTAGCGCTTGGTGTCGAGCACCTGGGTCAGTGCGGCAGCGAGCGTCAGTAGTGTCTTGCCGGTGCCGGCCTGACCGAGCAGCGTGACAAAATCGACTTCCGGGTCCATGAGCAGATTCAGCGCGAAGTTCTGTTCCCGGTTGCGGGCGGTGATGCCCCACACGCTGTTCTTCGGGTGCGTGTAGTCCGTCAGCGTCTCGAACTCGGCGGTCTTCCCGGAAACCGCGCGGACGATGGCGTAGAGTGGGCGCTCGCCTTCCTGGTAGATGAATTCGTTGATCAGCAACTCGGTACTCAACGGACCGTTGACGCGATAGAGCGTGCGACTTTCCCGCTTCCAGGATTCCATGCCCTGGCCGTGCGTGTCCCAGAAATCGGGTAACAGCTCGCGAGCGCCCGTGTAGAGCAGATCGGTGTCTTCCAGCACCTTGTCGTTGAAGTAATCCTGCGCATCCAGTCCAAGGGCGCGCGCCTTGATCCGCATGTTGATGTCTTTCGACACCAGGATGACGGCGCGTTCGGGATGGTGCCGTTGCAGATGGATGAGGACCGAGAGAATCTGGTTGTCGGCCTTGGCGGTCGGCAGACCGGTCGGCAATTCGCTGGAAATGGCCATCGTCTGCAGGAAGAGCTTTCCGCTCGCCAGCTTTCGCGACGGCGCGGAAAGGTCGATGCCGTTTTCGATGCCCTCGGTGTGGCTGCTGACGATTTCATCCAGCGTACGCGTGACCTGTCGGGCATTGCGCGAGACTTCCGACATGCCCTTCTTGTTGTTGTCGAGTTCTTCCAGCGTCATGATCGGCAGGAAGACATCGTGTTCCTCAAAGCGATACACGCTCGTCGGATCGTGCAGCAGTACGTTCGTGTCAAGAACGAATATCTTCTTCAAGGACGCGGTGCTCTGCTTGGATGCGTCGCGGGTTGCGGTTTTCTTGGCCATGAGCGAGTTTTCTCCGTTCTGTGGGTCAAACCTCAAACGTTTGCAAGGGTTTTTGCGATATCGAGCACTTCTTGCGCATGGCCTGGGGCCTTGACACCGCGCCACTCGCGGATGACCGTTCCGGCGCGATCGACAATGAAGGTGCTGCGTTCAATGCCGCGCACGGCCTTTCCGTACAGTTTCTTATCCTTGATGACGGAGAACGACGAACAAAGTTGTTCTTCAGCGTCTGACACGAGTTCAAAAGGCAGATTCTGTTTCGCCTTGAAGTTCTCGTGCGAACGGACACTGTCGCGCGACACGCCGACGACACTGCATCCGGCCTTTACAAATTCGGAATGGAGATCGCGGAACTCTTGCGCCTCAGTCGTGCAACCGGGAGTGCTGTCCTTTGGGTAGAAGTACATCACCAGAAATCGGCTCTCCAGATTGGAGAGTGTGAAGGTGTGATTGCTGGTCGACGGGAGTTCGAGGTCGGTGATGTTCTTTTCAGGCATGGTGGGCTTCCTTTCGATGTCAGCCTGATTGTTCTGTTAACGCGCAAGCGGGTCAAGTTGAAACGGTGGGCGAACGAGGGCCGATCTTGATCGCTTCCGGCCGGACCGCTCACACGCCGAAGTTGCGCCCACTCGGGTTACGTCGATTCTTGTAGACACGCAAGTCGCGGATTTCATTGGTTTGACCGGATTGAAGGGTGCGTTTTTCGCCTGAATCGGGTACCCTTCGAAGGTTTGCCATCCCAACCCATCTTTCCCGGAGAACGCCATGCCCGTCGTCGAGGTCAGCCATCCGCTCGTCAAGCACAAAATCGGACTTTTGCGCGAAGTCGACATCAGTACCAAGAAGTTTCGCGAGCTCACGGCGGAACTTGCCCGACTTCTGACCTATGAAGCCTGCCGCGACTTTGAACTCGAGCGCTGTGTGATCCAGGGCTGGGCCGGGCCGGTCGAAATCGATCAGATCAAGGGCAAGAAGGTTTCCGTCGTGCCTATCCTGCGCGCCGGTCTCGGCATGCTCGATGGTGTCCTGGATCTCATCCCGAGCGCCAAAGTCAGCGTGGTCGGGATTGCGCGCAATCATGAAACACTGATGCCCGAGCCCTACTTCGAGCGATTTGTCGGCCAGCTCGACGAGCGCATGGCGTTGATCGTCGACCCGATGCTGGCCACCGGCGGTTCCTTGATCGCCACCATCGACATGCTCAAGCGCAATGGCTGCAAGCACGTTCGCGCGCTGGTGCTGGTCGCGGCGCCGGAAGGCATCAAGGCAGTGCAGGACGCGCATCCCGACGTTGATATCTACACGGCGGCCATCGACAGCCACCTCAACGAGATCGGCTACATCATGCCGGGCCTGGGCGACGCGGGCGACAAGATCTTCGGCACCAAATAATCAGACAAAATCAATTATCAGGGAGACTACATGACTACAGTGAATGAACCGGTCTGGCGGACCGCGCTATCGGGCGCCCAGATTCTTTTTGTTGCCTTTGGCGCGACGGTGCTGGTGCCGCTGCTGACTGGCCTGAACCCCAGCCTGGCCTTGCTTGGCGCCGGTGTCGGCACCCTGATTTTCCAAATTTGCACCAAGCGTGAAGTTCCGATCTATCTCGGTTCCAGCTTTGCCTTTATCGCGCCCGTGATCTACTCGGTGCAAACCTGGGGCATGCCGGCGACACTCGGTGCGCTTGCTTCAGCGAGTTTCTTTTATTACGTTGCCGCCGGTCTCGTCAAATGGCGTGGCGTCGGCTTCATTCACCGCTTGCTACCCCCGGTCGTGATTGGCCCGGTGGTGATGGTGATCGGTCTTGGGCTGGCGCAGGTTGCGATCAGCATGGCGACCGGCAAGGCCGGCGATCAGCAGGTCGTTCCCTACGGAACGGCGCTTTCGGTGGCCGCGATTTCACTGCTGGCGACCATGCTGACGGCGATCCGCGCGAAACGACTGCTCAAGCTGGTGCCGATTCTTGTTGGCGTCGCGGTCGGCTACGTCGTTTCGATCTTCCTTGGCATTGTCGATTTTTCCAAGGTGACGAACGCTGCCTGGCTGGCGATTCCTGAATTCGGCAAGCCGGAATTCAACATGGCGGCGATCCTGTTCATGATCCCGGTGGCTATCGCGCCGATCGTTGAACACGTTGGCGGCATCCTGGCGATCGGCTCGGTGACGGGCAAGGACTTTACCGAGACACCCGGTCTACATCGCACATTGCTGGGCGACGGCTTGGCGGTCAATATTGTTGGCCTGTTCGGCGGCCCGCCGGTCACCACCTATGGTGAAGTGACCGGTGCGGTCATGCTGACCAAGAACTTCAACCCGGTCGTGATGACCTGGGCTGCCTGTTTCGCCATCCTGATGGCGTTCGTCGGCAAGTTCGGCGCTTTCCTGCAGACGATTCCGATGCCGGTGATGGGCGGCATCATGATGCTGCTTTTCGGCTCGATCGCCGGCATCGGCCTCAAGACGATCATGGACGGCCGCGTCGATCTGTCCAGCCCGCGCAATCTGTGTATCGTTTCGGTGACGCTGGTGACCGGTATCGGCGGTCTCGGCGTGACGATCGGCAGTTTCTCGCTGCAAGGCATCAGCCTGTGCGGCGTGCTGGCCGTCCTGCTCAACCTGCTGCTGCCGCGCGAGCCGGCGGCCGCATAGTTTTTTTCCTTGTCATTGAAGAAAGAAGTCATGAAGAAGCAAATCTCGTTATTGGTCGTCGCCCTCGTCGCGGGCGTTCTGTTGTCCGGTTGCGGCAAGAAGGAAGAAGCGGCGCCGGCCGCTGCAGCGCCCGAAGCTGCACTGGCGCCAGCCGCCGCGATAGTCGTCGGTCTGGACGACAACTTCCCGCCGATGGGCTTCAAGGATGAAAAGAACGAACTCGTCGGATTCGACATCGATCTGGCCAAGGAAGCGGCCAAGCGCATCGGCCGCGAAGTGACCTTCAAGCCGATCGACTGGAGCGCCAAGGAAGCCGAATTGAGCGGCAAGCGCGTCGACGTGCTGTGGAACGGCCTGACGATCACCGAAGAGCGCAAGGCCAACATCCTGTTCACCAAGCCCTACCTTGAAAACCGCCAGATCGTGATCGTCACGGACAAGTCGGAAGTCAAGGCGAAGGCTGATCTGGCTGACAAGATCGTCGGCGTTCAGGACGGCAGCAGCGCGGTTGAAGCGGTGCAAAAAGACGAGGCGACCGCCAAGTCGATCAAGGAGCTGAAGAAGTTTGGCGACAACGTGACGGCGCTGATGGATTTGTCG
>JAGNOM010000164.1 GCA_017990155.1 Propionivibrio sp.
ACTGGTGATCAACGGCGCCGAATGCGAGCCGTTCATGACTTGCGACGACCTGCTGATGCGTGAGCGTCCCGAGGAAATCGTGCGCGGCATCGGCATCTTCCGCGACCTGCTCAGACCCAAACGCGTATTGATCGGCATCGAGGACAACAAGCCGGAAGCCGTTGCAGCGATGAAAGTGGCCGTCACCAAGGTTGACGAAGATTTCGAAGTCATTGCCGTGCCGACGCGCTACCCGGCGGGCGGCGCCAAGCAATTGATCCGCGTCCTCACCGGTAAGGAAGTTCCGGCCAGCAAGCGCTCGCCGGAGATGGGCGTGCAGTGCTTCAACGTCGGCACCGCCTACTCGGCGTGGCGCGCCATCGCACACGGCGAGCCGGTGCTGTCGCGCATCGTCACCGTCACCGGCAATGTCGAACAACCACGCAACTGGGAAGTGCTGCTTGGCACGCCGATCAAGGACGTCATCGCGCTCGGCAAGCCCAAGGCCGACACCAACCGCTTCCTGATGGGCGGCCCGATGATGGGTTTCGAGATTCCGAGCCTCGATTCCCCGGTCGTCAAAGCCGCCAACTGCATCATAGCCGGCTCGCCGGCACTGTTCCCGCCACCGCCGCCCGAGATGCCATGCATCCGCTGCGGCGCCTGTGCCGAGGCCTGTCCGCACGAGTTGCAGCCGTTCGAAATGTACTGGTTCTCGCGTTCGAAGAATTTCGGCAAGGCGCAGGAGTACAACATCTTCGACTGCATCGAATGCGGCTGCTGCAGTTATGTCTGCCCGTCGCGCATTCCGCTGGTGCAGTATTTCCGCTTCGCCAAGAGCGAAATCTGGTCGCGCGAACGCGACAAGAGTCTGGCCGACGCGGCGAAGGCGCGCTTCGAGTTCCGCAACGAACGCGATGAGCGTGAGAAGGCCGAAAAAACGGAACGCCTCGCCAAAGCGGCGGCAGCAAAAGCGGCTGCACCGAAGGCTGCGCCCGTGGCTGCATCCGACGCCGCGCCCGTCGCCACATCCGTCGCAACGCCCCCAGTAAAAACACCGACCGACGCCGAAGCCGCGAAAAAGGCCACCATCGCCGCCGCCATCGAACGCGCCCGCCTGCAACGCGAAGCCGTGCAGCCGAAAAACACCGACGGCCTGACCATCGCTCAGCGGAAGGAAATCGCCGAGATCGAGGCGCGCCGCAGCGTACTGGAACAAGAAGCTGCTCCCGACGCAGAGGTCAAATAAGCCATGAATTTCAACACCCCGCCCTACCTCAGCCAAAACGTCAGCGTCCAGCGCGTCATGCTGCAGGTGCTCGCCGCCCTGCTACCCGGCATCGCCGTCTATGCCTGGCTGATCGGCCCGGTCGTGCTGGTGCAGATCGCTATTGCGACGATTGCGGCGCTGCTCGGCGAAGCCTTCATGCTCCGGTTATTGGGCAAACCGCTCGGCCTGTTTCTCGGCGACGGCAGCGCCGTCGTCACGGCCTGGCTGATCGCGCTCGCCTTTCCGCCGCTCGCGCCGTGGTGGCTGATCGTCATCGCCTCGCTGTTTGCCATCGTCGTCGCCAAGCATCTGTACGGCGGGCTGGGACAGAACCCGTTTAACCCGGCGATGATCGCCTTTGCCATCTGCATCGTCTCGTTCCCGGCGTTGATGTCGCAATGGCCAGCCATCGACATGAAGTCCGGCTTCGCCGATCAACTGGCGCTGGTGTTCGGTTTCGCACCCCGTCTTGACGCCATCAGCGGCGCGACACCGCTCGATGCGCTCAAGACTGCGCTCAAACTTGGCGAGGGCAGCACGACGGTCGCCTCGGTGATGACCGATGCCGGCACTTTCGGGTACTTCGCCGGCAGTGGCTGGGAATGGGTCGGCACCGCCTACCTGCTGGGAGGACTCTGGCTTTGGCAGCGCAGAATCATTCAGTGGCAGGCGCCTTTGACGTTTCTCGCCGGCATCGCCCTGCTCTCGGCCGCGCTCTGGCTGATGAACCCGGCGCAGTTCGCTAACCCGCTGTTCCATCTCTTCTCGGGCGGTTCGATGCTCGGCGCGTTCTTTATTGTGACCGATCCGGTCTCCGGCTCGACGACGCCCCGCGGCAAGCTGATCTTCGGTTTCTCGGCCGGTGTCCTGGCCTACGTGATCCGCGTGTTCGGAGGCTATCCGGACGGGGTCGCCTTCGCCGTGTTGTTGCTCAACATCTGCGTGCCGCTGATTGATCTCTACACGCAGCCGCCCATCTTCGGCATGAAGGGCAAGTCATGACGCACGAGATCAAGCCGCCAACAGCGGCCAAGATGGCCGTGCGTACGGCAGTCATCCTCTTTCTCTTTGTCGTGATCTTCACCGGCCTGTTGTCGGGTGCGTACTTGTGGACACTGCCCACGATCGAGGCCGCCGCCGCCGAGGAGAAGATGAAGCTGATCAACGAGGTACTACCGAAATCGAGCTACGACAACGATCTTCTGAAAGACACGCTCAAGCTTGATCCGGCCCCCGCGCTCGGTCAGGACGGCGCTTCGACCGCTTACCTCGCGCGCAAGGGCGGCCAACCCAACGCGCTCGTCCTTGAAGCGATCGCACCCGATGGCTACGCCGGCAAAATCCGCTTGCTGATCGCGCTCGATATGGAGGGTGCATTGCTCGGCGTACGCGTGACGCAGCACAAGGAAACCCCCGGACTCGGCGACTACATCGAGCCAAAGAAGGACAAGAACAAGGTTCGCCCCTGGATCACGCAATTCGACGGCCTGAAGCCGACGGCAAGCGAAGAGCGTGAATGGAAGGTCAAGAAGGACGGTGGCCGTTTCGATTCCGTCGCTGGCGCCACAGTCACACCACGCGCCGTCATCAAGGCCGTGCGCAAGGCGGCGCTCTACGTCGCCGAGAACCGCGAGTCCCTGTTCGCGTCCAACTAGCTCGAAGCAAGAGAGGTTAGCCATGATCACCCGCGACGAATTCAGCCAGATCGCCAAGAACGGCGTCTGGAAGCAAAACACCAGCATCGTCCAGATTCTCGGTCTGTGCCCGCTGCTTGCCGTCACCACCAACCTGGTGAACGGCGTCATGCTCTCGCTGGCGACGATCATCGTCATGGCGATTTCCGGTCTGGCCGTCGCCAGTCTGCGCAACCTGATTCCGCACGAGATCCGTATTCCGGTGTTCATCCTGATCGTCGCCGCGCTGGTGACCATCGTCGATCTGCTTTTCAACGCCAACCTGCATGAGCTCTATCTGGTGCTCGGCATCTTCATCCCGCTGATCGTCACCAACTGCATCGTGCTCGCGCGCGTCGAAGCCTACGCCGCCAAGAACTCGCCGTTTCAATCGGCGCTCGACGGCGTCTTCATGGGTGTCGGAATGCTGTGGACGCTGGCGCTTCTGGGCGGCCTGCGCGAAGTGATCGGCAGCGGCACGCTATTCTCCGGCATCGACATGGTCTTCCCCGGTCTGCAGCCGCTGCACTTGTTCGGCGAGCACTACCCGGGCTTTCTCATCGCCATCCTGCCGCCCGGCGCCTTCATCCTGCTCGGCTGCATGATCGCCTGGAAGAACTGGATCGACGCCCGCGCTGCGGCACGAGAGCAACGCCAGATGCCACCGCCGGCGGCCGTTGCGAGCAACTGACAAGCCCGGACCCAGCGACGCAAGATGAACGCGGCAAAGCGCAACGAGATCTTCGCGCGCCTGAGCGCCGCCAACCCGGCGCCGACGACCGAACTCGAATACGCCTCGGTCTTCCAGTTGCTCGTCGCCGTCATCCTCTCGGCGCAGGCGACCGACAAGAGCGTCAATATCGCGACGCGCAAACTGTTCGCCGACGCGCCGACACCGCAAGCCATCCTGGCGCTCGGCGAAGACGCTCTCACCGAGTACATCAACCGCATCGGCCTCTATCGCAACAAGGCCAAGAACGTCATCGCCACCTGCGCGCTGCTCATCGAACGGCATGGCGGCGAGGTTCCGCATGACCGCGAGGCGCTCGAAGCATTGCCCGGCGTCGGCCGGAAAACTGCCAACGTCGTGCTCAATACCGCCTTCGGCGAACCGACGATCGCCGTCGATACGCACATCTTCCGCGTCGCCAACCGCATCGGATTGGCGAAGGGCAAGACACCGCTCGCCGTCGAACTCGTGCTGCTTAAGACCGTTCCCGACGAATTCAAGCAGGACGCGCATCACTGGCTGATCCTGCACGGCCGCTACGTCTGCAAGGCACGCAAGCCGGAGTGCGGACGTTGTCCGATCCCGGACCTGTGCGAGTACAAAGAGAAGCGCGATCCAGGACAAGCCTGACAGGTAACGGGCGCAATAACCCCCGCCTCACCCACGCATTTTTCAGCACCATAGTTCATGTTTTAAGCATTTTTATCCATACGCAGTTTCGCAACCCTCCGCTAGCATGCCTTTCATAATACGAAAGAACACAAACACACTCGGAGGGTTTTCGCGTGGCCAGTATCGAAATTGTGGGCGTCAAAAAAAGCTTTGGCGCGATTGAAGTCATTCCTGATCTCTCCCTCAGCATCAACGACGGCGAGTTCATTGTTTTTCTCGGCCCGTCGGGTTGCGGCAAATCCACGCTGCTACGCATGATCGCTGGTCTCGAGCCGGTATCTGACGGCGACATCCGCATCAGCAACAAGTCGGTGATCGGTCTCGCGCCCGGCGCACGCGACATCGCGATGGTGTTTCAGCATTACGCGCTCTACCCGCACATGACCGTCCGCGAGAACATGGCTTTCGGGTTGCGCAACATCAACATGGACAAGAAGGAAATCGAACGACGGATTTCCGAAGCTGCCCGCATGCTGGAGCTGCAGGATCTACTCGAGCGCAAACCGGTACAGATGTCGGGTGGCCAGCGCCAGCGCGTTGCGATCAGCCGTGCCGTCGTCAAGGAGCCGGGCGCCTTCCTCTTCGACGAACCGCTGTCGAACCTCGACGCCGCGCTGCGTACCCGAACCCGTGTTGAACTCGCTCGCCTGCACCAACGGCTAAAAACGACGATGATCTTCGTCACCCACGATCAGGTGGAAGCCATGACGCTGGCCACGCGCATCGTCGTCATGAACGCCGGCCGTATCGAGCAAATTGGTTCGCCAATCGAGATCTATCGCCGCCCAGCCACACGCTTTGTTGCCGGCTTCATAGGCACGCCAGCGATGAATTTTCTGCCAGTCGAACGTATCGCATCAGACGACGCCCATGCCGCGGTGCGGCTGCCCGATGGCACGCAGCTGAAGACGGCCGTTCCGAACGCCGTGCTTAACGGTGCCAAGCGGCTGACCGCCGGCGTCCGCGCCGAGTCGCTGGTAGTGGATGACGCCTCCGCCATCCGTGGACGCGCCGACGTCGTCGAGCGCCTTGGCGAACGCACCCTGGCGTATGTGACGCTGACCGACGGCAACGTCGTCGTCGCCGAAGCGCACCGCGACAGCATGCTCAGCGCGGGCGAACATGTCGGGCTGCGTTACGACGCCTCGCACGTGCATCTGTTCGACGAGGCCGGCAAGGCCTATCACGCACATCAGTGAGGCCGCCATGTCAAACAACAACACGGGTGGTGCGTCACTAGCAAAGCGCCTGTTCGCGCGCAAAGCCAGCAGCGGCGCGCGGCACTGGGGCAATACCTTGTTCGTCCTGCCGTACCTGTCGGTCTATGTCTGGCTGCTGGTGGTTCCGGTCTTCAGCGGCTTCTGGCTCAGTCTCAACGAGATCGACCTGCTCTCGGGCGACATCGAGTTTATCGGCCTCGCAAACTACGCCAGCCTGATGGTCGACGATGTGTTTCGCGGCGCGGTCGGCAATACCTTCTATTTCGTATTCCTCTCCGTCCCGGTATTCGTTGTCCTCGGTCTTTTGCTGGCGCTGGCACTCAACCGCCCCGGCAAGTTCGGCGCCGCGTTGCGCGCGATCTTCTTCGGCTCATCGGTTCTCTCGGTCACCATCGTCACCCTCGTCTGGCGCCTCGTCTATCTGCCGGACCGCAGATTGCTCGCCAACATCATGCAGAGTATCGGGCTCGATCCCATCGTCCCGCTGCTCGCCGAAACACAGGCTTTGCCGGCGGTTGCGCTGGTCACCGTATGGTGGATCATCGGTCTGCCGATGATGCTCTTCCTCTCTGCGTTGCAGCAGATCCCCCAGGACATCTACGAAGCGGCAGCGATGGACAATGCCAGCCGCTGGCGCATCTTCTGGTCGATCACGCTGCCGTCGATCAAACGAACCGTTGCCCTCGTCACGACGGTCGAAGTCATCCTGCAGTTCCAGATCTTCGGGCAGATTCAACTGATGACCAACGGCGGGCCCAACAACGCCTCCCGCCCACTCGTGATGTTCATCTATGAAACCGGCTTCCGCCAATGGGCGCTCGGCTATTCCGCAGCCGCGGCACAGGTGCTCTTCGCCTTGATGCTGATTGGTGTCGCTATCCAGG
>JAGNOM010000165.1 GCA_017990155.1 Propionivibrio sp.
GCCTGCTCGGGAATGTCGTCGCCCAGCCGAATGCGCAGGGCCGTCTTGAGATTCTCCATGGCGCGGAGGATTTCCGGGATGCGGCGCGCGTGCGAACGGGACTTGTGCTGATTGATGTGCGTCAGGACGCGATCGACATTGGCCTGTTGCGCATCGAGCTGCTGTCTTCCTTCGGCCGAGATCGCGTACTCCTTGCGTCCATTGCCGTCCGGTGTGGCGGCGACAAAGCCGAGGTCTTCGAGCATTGCGAGCGTCGGGTAGATGGTGCCGGGGCTGGGTGAATAGTCGCCGCCGACCAGTTCGCTCAGCGCCCTGATCAGGTCGTAGCCGTGCGCCGGCTTCTGCGCGAGCAGGTGCAGCACGACGAACTTGAGGTCGCCGGAGGCGAAAATCCGTTCGCGCTTGCCGCCGCCCCCCCCGCCGCCGAAAGGGAAGTCGGGCCGCACGCACGGGCGGCCGTGGTGATCGCCGTGTTCAGAGGCGTGGCAGTGACCGGAGTGGTGATGATGTGGAAAACGCATGGAGTGCTCCTGAGCTGTTTAAGTACGTACAAGATATATCGTGTACGTACTTAATTCAAGCGCTACTGAAAATTGTTTGTTGCCGGATGTTTCAGGCGTTCGCCGCAACCCAGCGCACGAACTCGTCTTCCGGCAGCGGTCGGCTGAAGAAGTAGCCCTGCAACTCGTCGCAACCAGCCGCGGCGAGCATCTGCTTTTCTTCCGCGTGCTCGACACCCTCGGCGACGACTTTCAATCCCAGCGTGTGCCCGAGCCCGATGATCGCGCGCGTGATCGCCAGGTCGCTGGTGTCGTCGAGCATGTCGCGCACGAAGCTCTGGTCGATCTTGAGCTTGTCGATCGGAAAGCGGTTGAGGTAGCTGAGGCTGGAATAGCCGGTACCAAAGTCGTCGATCGAGAGCAGGACACCGAGATGCTTGAGTGCGTGGAAGAGGGCGATGTTGCTGTCGACGTTCTCCATGAGCAGCGATTCGGTGAGCTCCAGTTCGATCTTGTGCGGGCTGGTTTGCCGCGCTTGCAGCGTTGCGCCGAGTTTCGCCAGCAGGCTCGGGTCGCGCAGTTGTGCGGCCGAGAGATTGACGGAAACGGGAATGTCGCCAAGCCCACGGTCACGCCATTCGGCCTGCTGGCGGCAGGCTTCATCGATGATCCAGGCACCGACCGGAATGATCAGCCCGGACTCCTCTGCGACCGTGATGAAGCAACCCGGCAGAACGAGTCCGAAGCGCGGATGCTGCCAGCGCACGAGCGCCTCGGCACCGAGCAGGCGGCCGCTGCGGCAATCAACACGCGGCTGATAGTAGAGGCGCAGCTCGCCGCGTTCGACGGCATGGTGCAGGTCGTTCTCGATATCCAGGCGCTCGCGGGCGCGCGAGTCCATCTCGATCGAGAAGAACTGCGCGTTGTTGCGACCGGTGAATTTTGCCTGGTACATCGCGACGTCGGCATTGCGCATCAGGGTGTCGATATCGCCGCCGTGTTCGGGATAGACCGCGATACCGACGCTGCATGAGATATGCAGTTCGACGCCCTCGATCTCGTGCGGCTTCCTGATCAGCGGGATCAGGCGGTGATCGACGATCTGCAGGATTTCGTCGGTGTCGGCGACGCCGTTCAGGATGATGACGAACTCGTCGCCGCCGAAGCGGCTGACCGTATCGCCAACGCGCACCGCCGAGAGCAGGCTGCGCGACACCGAGCGCAGCAGGCTGTCGCCGATGTGATGGCCGAGCGAGTCGTTGATGTTCTTGAAACGGTCGAGGTCGATGAACAGCACGCCGACCCGGCGCGCCTGCCGCTCGGCCTGTTGTAGCGCGAGGCGCAGGCGTTCGACGCAGAGCGAGCGGTTGGGCAGGTCGGTCAGCACGTCGTGCTGGGCGAGATGGCTGATGCGTTGTTCGTTGGCCTTGCGCTCGCTGATGTCGTGCGCGACGACGATGAAATGCGTGATCTGGTCGCTGTCCGAACGGACGGCGTTGATCACGGCCCACAGCGGGAAGGACTCACCGGTGTTGCGCCGTAACCACAGTTCGCCGTGCCAGGAGCCGCGCGCGACGGCGGTGCGCCAGATGTCCTCGAAATGCGCATCGGGCTGGCGATCCGAACGCAGGCGTTCGGGCGTCTGCCCGGCGACGTCCTCGAAGCTGTAGCCAGTACTGCGCGAGAACGCGCGATTGACCGTGATAATGCGCCGTTCGCCGTCAGTGATCATGATGCTCTCGGAGGACGCCTCGAAAACCTTGGCCCACAGCGCCAGGCGCTCCTCCATCGCCTTGAGGCCGTTGATCGGCGTGAACGTGGTGAGTACGGCATCCTGCGCCTGATAGCGCAGCCGGCGAGCGGAGAGCAAAGCCCAGTTCTGGCTCTCGCTTCCTTGCCACAAGACCTCGAATTCGTTCGTCGCGCCCCGGTCGGAGAGCTGCTGGAAGAAGCGGGCGCGCGCCGCCGAGCTGAGTCCCGTCAGCCAGGGGTCGGTGCTTCGACCTTCCAGCCAGTGTTGTGCAGGAATGTTGCTGTGCAGGACTTCATGCTGCGGAATCGCGGTGACGACGAGCGGGATCGGGATCGCTTCGAGCAGCTCGCGCTGGGCGATCGCCGCACGCTCGCTGGCAGCCATCTCCTGTTCGACCAGTCGGCTTTGATTCAGCTGCTGCAGCATGCCGTTGAAGCCACTCACCAGCCGGCCGAGTTCATCGCCCGAATCCCAATGGGCGCGCAGCTGATAATCGCCGGTGGACCGTACGCGGTCGGCCACATCGGCGAGCCGGCGTATCGGCAGCGCGATCTGGCGCGCGACAAAATACACGACGCTCAGGATCAGCAGGAGCAGGCCGGCCGCCGTGCCGAGATGCACCCACATGCGTTTGAACAGCTCGTCGAGCCGCGCGTCGAGCAGGCGATGCAGCGTCGCTTGCGCCGCCCCCCAGGTACGGTCGAGATCGGCGAGCAGGGTCGTGGCCATGGCGTCGATATTGGGCGATACGTGTGCTGTGTGCGATGTGTCGTCGGACTCTTCGCCGAACACGGCCTCGTGAGCGCCGGCGCGAAAGCGGTGGATTGCCGCCAGCAGCGTCGCGCGTGCGGCTGAAAGATCCTCTTTGGTCACCGGGCGCGCGGCGGAGATCGCTTCCGCATAGTCGGTATCGATGCCTTTGATCACCGCATCGAGTTGGCCTTCGAGAATCAGATAGGCAGTCTGCAGACGGTTCCTTTCCCGCGACGAACCGGCTGTCTCCGCGGTCTGAGTGCGGATTTGTTCGACCAGCTCAAAGAGCTCGGGGAAGCGCAGCACGATCAGCGACATCGTGTAATAGCTGTCGAGATCCGGGTCGAGGATCAGGTTCGACTGGTTGCCGATGCGGATGATCAGCGCGCGTGCGGCCTGGATCGCCTGCGGCCAGCGCGTTTTATCCGGGTCTTCGAGCCTTTGCGCGAACGGCGCGGCGAGTTCGCCGCTGTCCATGCCCTCGCCGAAGCGTGCCTCGGCGTCGCGCAGCACATTCCCGGTGATCGTTTGCGGCGCGAAGAGCGCCTCGCGCACGACGGAAATGTACTGGTTACCGACGATTTCCTTGCGCGCGAAATCGATGGCGATGAACTTCTCGTTGATCAGGATTCCCGAGACGAAGATTACCGCCGTGAGGTCAAGCGCGTAGATCAGGATCAGCTTGCGACCCACGCTCAGGCGCCCGATCAGGCGCATCAATATGGAAAACACACCGCGCTCCTTGTTCTTTTCTTCATGGACTCAAAGCAACAGCCATGCCTTGACCCAGAGTGAATGACTGGTCAGCCTGCCGGCACGCTAGTTGCTCATACCTCAGCCAATACACGCGCGGCAGATCGCAATTCGCACGCAAAAACGGCGTTTCATACCGATATGCAGAAAGTAATAGCCCTGGGATGCACCACCTTGCGCCCAAAGTTGGTGCGTCGGTCGGCAACCCGGTTTTGCAGCCCTCGTTTGCCAGGACGCGATCCTTGCGGGCATCGATTTTGTTTTCTTTGGAGAAGAGCATGAAACTTTCGCTTCGAACGAAGCTTACGGGTGTGATCCTCGCTCTCGCGGTCGTGATTACCGGCGCGGTGACCGTCGGCAGCTATACCCAGATGCGCGACCAGCTGATCAATACCGGCATCCGCAACGAGGTGAGCGCGACCGCGACCGGTGCCGGCGCGCTGATCAAGGAGTGGATCGCGACGCGCAAGGCGATCGTCGCCGCGGGTGTGCACACAGCACAGACCGCCGACGACCCGCTGCCCGCCATCGTCCAGGTCGCCAAGTCGGGCAAGTTCGAGGCCGCCTATCTCGGTACGCCCGACAAACAGATGATCGCTGATCACGACATGCAGCTGCCGGCCGGCTATGACCCGACGGCGCGGCCCTGGTACAAGGAGAACGTCGGCGCGACGAGCACGGTGATGACCGCGCCCTACATCGACATGTCGACCAAGAAGCTCGTCATCTCCTTCGTTCAGCCCGTGCACAAGAACGGCGCTTTCGCCGGCGTGCTCGGTACCGATGTGCTGCTCGACGACATCGTAACCAGCATTCTCGGCATCAAGCTCGTTGGCGAAGGCTACGGCATCCTGATCGGCAAGGACGGGCAGGTGCTCGTGCACCGCGACGGTGAACGCGTCACCAAACCGGCAGTCGAACTCGCGCCCGAGCTGAAGCCGGAGCTGCTCGCCGAACTCGCCAAGAGCGGCGAGATGCGCGAAGTCACGCTGGGTGGCGCCGCCAAGTACTTCTACGTGCGCGCCATCGAAGGCACCGACCTCTACCTCGCGCTGGCCGTCGACAAATCGCTGGCGCTCTCGCCGCTCAACGCGCTGTTCTGGCAGGCGCTGATCATGCTTGCCGTGATCCTGCTCGTTGTCGTGCCGCTCGCCGGTCTGGTCGTCAACAAGCTGCTGCAGAGCATTCGCCACATCCACGACACGATGCTCGAGATCGCCAACGGCGGCGGTGACCTGACGCGCAAGATCCGCGTCGAAGGCAGCGACGAAGTCGCCGAAACGGCCGAAGCGTTCAACCGCTTCCTCGATCAGTTGCGTTCGATGTTCGCGCGCATCGAGAAGGAGTCGGTTGAGCTGACGGCCGGCGTCAAGGATATCCACGACGTGGTCGACATCCTCTCCATCGACTCGCAACGGCTGGCCGAATTGACCGCCGAGAACGCCGCCGCGATCCAGGAGATTACCGTCAGCGTCGCGCACATCGCGGACAGCTCTCAGGATGCCGACAAACTCGCCAAGGACACCGACGCCCTCTCGCTCGCCTCGGTTTCCGCCGTGCGCGGCGTCGCCGACGAAACCGGAAAATCGGCACAGGAAGTCGAAGCGCTCTCGGCCATGCTCGATGGCCTCAGCCAGCGTTCGGAAGAAATCAGCGGCATCATCCGCGTGATCAAGGAGATCGCTGACCAAACCAACCTCCTGGCCCTCAACGCGGCGATCGAAGCCGCGCGGGCCGGCGAACAGGGGCGCGGCTTCGCCGTCGTCGCCGACGAAGTGCGCAAACTCGCCGAACGTACCAGTCAGGCGACGGTGCAGATCACCGGCATGATCGAAGGCGTACACGGCGAAACGCGCAAGGCCGTCGAGAACATGCAAGGCACACTCGACGCCGTACGTGGCGGCGCAACCCACTCGACCGAAGCGGCCGAGAAGATCACCGCGATCCGTCACAACATCAACGACGTCGTCGCCAAGATCGAAGAGATCGCCCTGTCGACGCGCGAGCAGTTCAGCGCAACGACGGCGATGGCGCAGTCCGCAGAAAAGATCACGACGCAGACGCAGCACTCCGACGCGGCCCTGCAACGCGCCGCCGAGCAGGTGCGCCACCTCAATGCATTGGCGACGAGTTTGCGCGGGTTGTTCAGCAATTTCAGGATGTAAAGGCGGCGGTGTGGGCGCTGTGGAACGTCGCCGCCTGTAAAATGGCGGCATGAACAGCAAAAGACGATTCGACAGCCACGTCCACACCACCTACAGCCCGGACGGACACGACCCCATGGCAGCATTTGCCGCCTTGGTTGACGAGGGCGTCGCCGACGGCATCGGCTTCGCCGAGCACTACGACTTCCTGCCGATCTGCGGCGCCTGGGAGTACCTCGACGAGGCGCGTTATCTCGCCGAAGTGGCCGAGTGGCGCGTGCGCGGCTATGCCTTCTTCGCCGGCGTCGAGGTCGATTACGTGCACAAGGTCGAAGGTGACATCCGGCGCAAGCTGCAGCAGTTTCCATTCGACTTCGTCATTGGCTCGATCCACACGCTCGATCCGTGGACGATCTCCGATCGCGAAATCGACCATTTCTACGACGACGCGATCTTCGAGCAGATATTGACCGAGTATGCGGCGGAGTTCAGCGCCAGTCTGGCCGTTCCGGAGTTCG
>JAGNOM010000166.1 GCA_017990155.1 Propionivibrio sp.
AGCGAATGGGAATCACACCGATCCCGGCCGAGACAGGCGAACGTGGCATCGATCTGTTCCTCAAGGAACGGCCCGACCTGATCCTGCTCGACATCGTGATGCCGGACATCGACGGATTCGAGGTCGCGCGCCAGATTCGACAGCTGGAAGCACCTGGCGACTGGGCGCCGATCATTTTTTTGAGTTCGCTGAGCAAGGACAAGGACATCGAGCAGGGAATCGCCGCCGGCGGCGACGACTACCTACTCAAGCCGATCAGCGAGATCGTTCTGGCCGCCAAAATCCGCGCAATGCAGCGCATTCTCCAGATGCGCCAGTCACTCCTCGTGTTGACGCGCAAGCTCGATTCGGCGAACCAGGAGCTGAAAAGACTGACATCGATCGACGGTCTGACTGGCATCACCAATCGGCGACATTTCGACCACGTGCTCGACCACGAATGGCGGCGCGCCATGCGGCAAGGCGAGGAAGTCTCGATCCTGATGTGCGACATCGACTATTTCAAGCAGTACAACGATGCCTACGGTCATCAAAGCGGCGACGAGTGCCTTCGCCTGTTTGCCCAGACCCTGTCCGGTGCAATGGATCGCGGCGGCGATCTGCTGGCGCGTTATGGTGGCGAGGAGTTTGCTGCGGTCCTGCCCAATACGGCGCTCCGCGGTGCGGTACACGTTGCCGAAGAGATGCGAACAGCCATCGGACGCCTGAAGATCGAGCACGCTCAAACACCTTTTGGCTATATCACCGCAAGCTTTGGTATCGCATCCGCCGTCGCCATGCCGGAAACCAATCCGCAAGATATCGTCGGCGCCGCCGACCGGGCCTTGTACAAGGCTAAACGCAACGGTCGAAACCGCGTCTGCGTCACCTACTCTCTCGATCCGCAGGACAACTGACCACACTCATGGCCTCACCCAAAATTCTGATCGTCGATGATAACGACCTGATACGTACGCTGTTGCGCGGCATCCTGCGCGCCGAAGATTGCGAAATCATCGGCGAAGCCCGAAACGGCACACTCGCGCTCGATTTCATCGAGAAATCCAAACCGGACATGGTCTTTCTGGACGTGATGATGCCGGAGATGGACGGCCTCGAAGCCTTGCAGAGCATCAAACGGCTCTACCCCGAAATCATCGTTGTGATGATTACCGGCAGCCCGAGCAAGGACAACGTTCAGGAATCGATTCAGGGCGGCGCCAGCGGCTTCATCATCAAGCCGTTCAACTCGGCCAAGGTCGTCGAGACGCTGCACCGCGCCTGGGGCACGGCGCGATAAGCTGCATCAGAAAGCGTCTCGCCATTTGCGCAGGGCTGTAAACACGGCCAGCGCGTCGCTCGCATCTTCCCCTCGGTTGCGTACGCTCGCGATCACCTCGGGAACTTGGCAGCGCAAGAACGGGTTTGTTGCTTTTTCCAGCTCGATCGTCGTCGGTATTGTTGCCAGCCCTTTGCCACGCGCGACCGCCACCTCGTCCACTCGCCGCCTCAGACTACGGCTCCCGGGCTCAATCATTAACGCGAAACGCAAGTTGGTCTCGGTGTACTCGTGAGCGCAATAGACCGCCGTATCTCCAGGCAAGGCCGCCAATCGGGCCAATGAATCGTGCATCTGCGCCGGCGAGCCTTCGAAAAGACGACCACAACCTGCACCGAACACCGTGTCGCCGCAAAACAGGCGCCCATCCGAGAGATAAGCCAAGTGGCCCAAGGTATGCCCGGGGAGCGCGAGAACCTTGAAATCGGCTCCGATCGAATCGAGCCGGATAGACTCTCCCCCGAGCAGGGGATGCGTCAGTGCTGTGATAGACTCCGCCGCCGGTCCGAAGACGTCAGCGGGATACTGCGCCAGCAGCGCCGAGATACCGCCCTGATGATCGGCATGGTGGTGCGTAATCAGAATCGCCTTCAGCGCCAGCCCTTCTCGCTCAAGAACGTCCAGAACGGGCGAGGCATCGCCGGGATCGACAACGACCGCCGACCGGCCTTTGCGCAAAAGCCAGATGTAGTTATCCTTGAACGCAGGAATTCTGATGACCTCAAACATATAAGCGATTGTGGAAGAAGCACGAAAAATGTCAAATCCCGGAATCGATGACTGGCTCCAGACACCGCAAGGGCGCTATGTCATGGACTGGGAGATGGAGCAAATCGATGCGCTGGTGGTCGACCTGTTCGGCTATAACGCGTTGCAGCTCGGGCTTCCTCAGCTTGACCTCCTTGCACACAATCGCATTCCGCTACGCCAGATCGCCGGCGAGTCCGGGGACGTGGATGTTCTGTGCGACCTGCGCGAACTGCCCTTCGCCGCAAACAGCATTGACCTGGTGGTGATGCCCCATGTTCTGGAGTCGCACGACAATCCGCACCAGATCCTGCGCGAAGTCGAACGCATCCTGATTCCGGACGGGCAACTGGTCATCACCGGTTTCAACCCGCTTTCTTTGTGGGGCGCACGACGGCGCCTGCCCAAGTGCCCCGAAGGTTTCCCGTTCAGCGGCAGCTACATTTCCGTGCTCCGACTGAAGGACTGGCTACAACTCCTGAGTTTCGAAGTCGACCGCGGCAGCTTCGGCTGTTACGCACCGCCCTTCCGCGACACGCGATGGCTCAAACGTTTCCATTTCATGGAAGCGGCTGGCGACCGCTGGTGGAGCTTCGCGGGTGGCGTATACATGCTGCGCGCCGTAAAACGCGTGCGCGGCATGCGCCTCATTCTGCCGCCGTGGGAGCAAAACAAAGCCCCGCACAAGGCGCTAACCCCCATTGCACAAAAAGGAATTCAAGACCGTGGCTGATGAACTGACGATCAATATTTACGCCGATGGCGGCTGTCGAGGCAACCCGGGCCCCGGCGGCTGGGGTGTCCTGATGCAGGCCGGCGCCGTCGAAAAGGAACTCTGCGGCGGCGAGCGCGATACGACCAACAACCGGATGGAACTGACCGCCGTCATTCGCTCGCTGGAAGCACTCAAACGCCCGTCAACGATCAACGTCCACACCGACTCCCAGTACGTACAAAAAGGGATCAGCGAATGGATCCACAACTGGAAGCGCAACGGTTGGCGCACTTCGGACAAAAAGCCGGTGAAGAACGCCGATCTCTGGCAAATACTCGACGGCCTCGCCAAGCAGCATCAGATCAAGTGGATCTGGGTCAAAGGCCATGCCGGACACCCTGGCAATGAGCGTGCAGATGCACTTGCCAATCGCGGCATTGACGAGTTGCTGAAAAAGTAGCGCGCCGTCAATACACCCTCTTTGAACAAACCAATTGACTCACATCATGCGCCAGATATTCCTCGACACTGAAACGACAGGCCTTGAGCACAAGCTCGGCCATCGCGTCATCGAAATCGGTTGCGTCGAAATGCGCAACCGACGTCTGACCAACCGGCATTTCCATCGCTACATCAACCCCGAACGCGACATCGACGCCGGCGCGCTGGCGGTTCACGGAATCAGCCTTGAGTTTCTGCAGGACAAACCGCGATTTGCCGACATCGCGGCTGAATTCCTCGATTTCGTGCGCGGCGCCGAACTCATCATCCACAACGCGGCGTTCGACGTCGGTTTCCTGAATGCCGAACTCGCGTTGCTGGACATGGCACCAATCGAGACGGTCTGCAGGGAGGTGCATGACACCTTGCGTATGGCCAAGGAGACGCACCCAGGCAAGAAGAACAACCTGAATGCGCTGTGCGAACGCTATGGCGTCGACAACTCGCATCGCACATTGCACGGCGCCTTGCTTGATGCGGAGATTCTGGCGGAAGTCTACGTAGCCATGACCCGCGGCCAGGAAAGCCTGATCATGGACCTGACGACCGAAGAGTCGGGCCAGGCGGCAATGGCGGCACAAGCCCTGCGCAGCAAGCCGCGCAAGGCACACCTCATCGTCCGTGCGAGCGATAACGAGCGCGGCGAACACGAAAAACTCCTCGCGGTCATCCAGAAGGAAAGCAAAGGCAAATGCCTCTGGCTCCCGCCAACCGAACCGGCAAGCTGAAACGACGCGCAAGAAAAACGGCAACCTTGGTTGCCGTTTTCATCTGGATGACGCTTGTCTGACTTGTTCGAATCAGGCGGCCGGACCACTTCCGGAACTACCGTTCCCTGAACTGCCGCTGCCAGAACTACCCTGACCACCATTTCCCGAACCGCTATTCCCTGGATTCTCTCCAGCCGGTCTCTTGGGGCGCCGATGCTGCCGCCTTGGTGGCCGCCCGTCGCCTCGCGGTTCCTGATTCCTGGCTTCCTGCGGCTTGCCTTCCTGCGGACGCGCATCAGGCCGCGGGCTGTTTGGGTTATTCGAATTTTTCCGATCCTGATTTCTGTCTTGACGCCGTGGATGCCCCTGCGACGGCGCGTTGAATCGTTTTTCCGGAGAACGATCAGGCACTTCCCTGTTTCCGGGAGCCGTGCGGATCTCCAGTTCATTGAGTTCGTCCCATTCAGCGTCGGTACGATCACGCTCCGGAATGGAAAGAAGTTCGCGAATCCGGCGACGCGGATCGATGGGTTGAGGATCATTCATGCCGACATTATGAACCACAGGGTGCCAGTCGTTCAACATTCATGAGGCGCCACAATCCTCCGTTTCGTCAGGATGGCTCAAAACAGCAAGTGACGCGGGTTTCAGTCCTATAATCACTCCCTTTTTTGAGTCTGCCCCATGTGGTTCAGAAACCTTCAGATCTACCGCCTGCCGCAAAACCCGTCGATTGACATCTCGACGTTTGAAGAACAGCTTGCCACGCTGACACTCCAGCCTTGTAGCTCGGTCGAACCGCGCAGCCTCGGCTGGGTGCCGCCACGAGAAGGCGGACCGCTCGTTCATAGCGTGAATCACCAATGGCTGCTGGCGCTTGGCTTCGAGGAACGGCTGTTGCCGGCAAGCATCGTCAAGCAGTTTGCCGCTGATCGCGCCAAAGCCATCCTCGAAAACGAAGGACGCAAGGTCGGACGCAAGGAAATGCGCGACATCCGCGAAGCAACGGCGATCGAGCTGATGCCGCGCGCCTTCCCGCGACGCCGGGTCACCTTCGGCTGGATCGACCCGGTCAACGGCTGGCTGGTCATTGACGCCGGCTCGCAGCCGAAAGCTGAAGAATTTCTGGAACACCTGCGCCGCTCGGTGGAAGGATTCCACGCCAAGCTGGTGAAAACGGTCCAATCCCCGCTTGCCGCCATGACCGGATGGGTCGCCGAGGGCGATGTACCCGGCAGTTTCACGATCGACCAGGATCTCGAACTGCGTTCCGCCGAAAACGCTGCGGTGCGCTATGTCAAGCACACGCTGGAAGGCGATGAAATTCGTCAGCACATTGCGACCGGCAAGGTCGTAACCAAACTGGGCATGACATGGGGCGACCGGATTTCCTTCGTGCTCAACGAAAACCTGCAACTCAAGCGTCTCGCATTCCTCGACATTCTGAAAGAGCAAGCCGACAGTCAGGCCGAGAACGAGGACGAGCGCTTTGACATCGACTTCACGCTGATGACCGGCGAAGTAGCGCACCTGCTTGCTGATCTGCTTGAGGCACTTGGCGGTGAATTGCCCGGCGCGATCTAGCTCACTCGCAGCGGAAGCTGAAACGGAGGCACCGCAAAAGCGCCACTGGTTCCTGTACCTGATCGAGTGCATCGACGGCAGCATTTATACGGGAATAACGGTCGATGTCGCAGCCCGCTTCGTTGCGCACGCCAGCGGTAAAGGCGCCCGCTATACGCGCGCCCATCCGCCGGCCCGGCTGCTTGCCAGCGTCGGCTACCCGGATCGCTCCAGCGCATCGATGGCGGAGTACCGGATCAAACAACTGAAACCTGCTGAAAAACGGCGGCTCGCGACCGATCTCGCGAGCCAGAGCACCCGGAACGACGCGACGAACGCCGTGTAGCGATTAGTCGAACAGTCCTGGCTGGAGCGGTGCCAGGTTTTCACGTTTCACGGTAAAGCGCACCGGTGCTCCGCTCCGCCCGATTGCCTCGACGACCATGCGATCAGCGCAAGTCTCGGCGACGACCCGGACGTTGTATCCACCACGAGCCAGCGAGCTCGACCGGCCAATATAGGTTGCGATCGACCCGATCGGCGGCATCCATCTTGTTTTCTTTCGCACCATCGTTCTGGCTCGGCTTTGATCCGGATAGCCGCGAATCGTATCAGGCCAGAGCGATCTCGACCATGATTCGCGTGCAGCCCTCAGGGCAATCGCACGAATGCCGTACGCATCAACCCCTCCCTCTTCAAGGGGGAGGTCGGGAGGGGGATGGGGTTATCTGGCGGCTATTTCGTCGATCAATCCGCCGTTCGCGCCCCATCCCCACCCCATCCCTCCCCTTGAAGGGGAGGGGGCGGGCGTTCATGCGATTTCCCTGGTGCAGCCCCTGCATCGCAATCAACACGCGTAGGC
>JAGNOM010000167.1 GCA_017990155.1 Propionivibrio sp.
TCAGCGTCGTCGGGCCGTCCTTGATGAACGACCATTCTTCTTCGACCTGACGCGCGAACTCTTCGACGCCGAGCGCATTGACGAGGATCTTGATCCGCGCCTTGTACAGGTTGTCGCGGCGGCCGTAGCGGTTATAGACGCGGAGCAGGGCGTCGAGATACGAGAGCATGTGCTTGCGCGGCAGGAACTCGCGCACGACCTTGCCGAGGATCGGGGTGCGTCCCAGGCCGCCGCCAGCAAAGACGCGAACGCCCAGTTCGCCATCATCGCCGCGCACGATTTCCAGCCCGACGTCGTGTGCACGGATGACGGCGCGGTCCTCGCTCGCTGCGTTGACGGCGATCTTGAATTTGCGCGGGAGGAAGGCGAATTCCGGGTGGAAGGTGGACCATTGGCGCAGCACCTCGCACCATGGACGCGGATCAGTCAGCTCATCCGGCGCGACACCGGCGAACTCGTCGGTCGTGATGTTGCGGATGCAGTTGCCGGAGGTCTGGATGGCGTGCATTTCGACGGTGGCCAGCTCGCCGAGGATCTCCGGCGTTTCCTCGAACTTTGGCCAGTTGAACTGCATGTTCTGGCGCGTCGTGAAGTGGCCGACGTTGCGGTCGTAGCGTCGAGAAATCTCGGCCAACTTGCGCAGCTGCACCGAGGAGAGCTGGCCGTAGGGGATGGCAATGCGCAGCATCGGGCCGTGGCGCTGGATGTAGAGGCCGTTCTGCAGGCGCAGCGGGCGCAACTCATCGTCGGAGAGCGTTCCGGCCCGATTGCGCTCGATCTGGTCGCGGTACTGCGCGACGCGTTCGTCGATGAGCTGCTGGTCAATGCTGTCGTAGCGATACATGGCGTGTTCCTTTGCGCGTTTCCGCGATCCTTACAACGTAATCAATTTGCCGCCGACCAGTACCAGCATCGTGGCCAGGATGGGGCGCAAAACCCGTTCCGGGACGCGGGACGAAGCGTGGCTGCCCAGCCAGATTCCCGGCAGTGAGCCCAATAGCAGGCTGCCGAGCAAGGCCCAGTCAACACTCCCGATAAACCAGTGACCGATTCCCGCAATCAGCGTCAGGGGAACCGCGTGGGCGAGGTCGCTGCCGACAATCCGTAGCGCGGGCAGCTTGGGATAGAGGAAAAACAGCACCGCCACCCCGAGGGCGCCGGCGCCGACTGAAGAAATCGTGACAAGTATACCGAGGAGTACGCCGGTTACGACCGTGATCGGGGCTTGAAATTCCGTATGAGCGGAGTCATCTGAATGGCTCAGCGCATAACGCTGCAGTTTCTGCCGGAAGATGATCGCGCAGGCGGTGAGGAGTAGCGCGACGCCGAGCGAGACCGAAATGATGTGCGTCACAGCCGGGCTCTGCGTGGGCAGGAAGGACAAGGCCCAGATCGTGAGGATCGAGGCGGGAATGCTGCCGGCGGCGAGCAGGCCGGTGATGCGCCAGTTTACGTGGCCTTTTTTGGCATGAACGACGGTGCCGCCAGCTTTCGTAATCGCCGCGTAGAGAAGATCGGTGCCGACCGCGGTGGCGGGATGGATACCGAAGAGCAATACCAGCAGGGGCGTCATCAACGAACCACCGCCAACGCCCGTGAGGCCGACGATGCCGCCAACGACGAAACCCGATAGTGTGTAGAGAGGATCCATGATGCGCCTTGGAAATCAGAGTGGAGGCATCGTAGCAGTCGGGTTCTTGCTTGAAAAAGAATAGTCAGTTAGATTGTTATAACAATTTGTTATTACGGGCCGATGGTCACTTTTATCGATGAAGCTCCAGCAACTCCGTTATCTCGTTGAAGTCGCACGACGCGGCCTCAACGTCTCCGAAGCCGCCGAAGTCCTGTACACCTCGCAACCGGGCGTTTCCAAGCAAATCAAGATGCTGGAGGACGAACTCGGTGTGATTGTTTTCGAGCGCAGCGGCAAGCGCCTGACCGCGATCACCGAACCGGGCAAGCGCGTTCTCGAAATCGCCGAGCGCATCCTGCGCGAGGCCGACAACATCAAGCGCGTCGGCGAGGAGTATGCGGGTGGCGATTCCGGCAGCCTGGTGATTGCGACCACGCACACGCAGGCGCGCTATGCCTTGCCGGCAGTAGTCAAGCAGTTCATCGAGCGCCATCCCAAGGTTCGGCTGTCGATGCATCAGGGCAGCCCGACGCAGATCGCCGAATGGACGATCAAGGGCGAAGCCGATATCGCCATCGCCACCGAGGCGCTCGATCAGTATCCGCAACTCGTGATGCTGCCGTGTTACCAGTGGGGACATTGCGTGGTGGCGCCGGATGACCACCCGATCCTCGCCGAGAAACACTTGTCGCTGGCGTCGCTGGCCAACTGGCCGCTGATTACCTACGACCCGGCGTTCGCCGGGCGCTCGCGCATCAGCAAAGCGTTTGAGCGCGCTCAGCTTGAGCCGAACATCGTCCTCGCGGCGATTGATGCGGACGTGATCAAGACGTACGTCAGTCTGGGCCTCGGCCTCGGCATCATTGCGCGTATGGCGTACGATCCGGCGCGCGATTTCGGTTTGAAGGCGATCGACGCCGCCCATCTCTTTGGTTCGAATACCACGCGTATCGGCTTGCGACGGGGAACTTACATCCGTCAGTACGAATACGACTTTATCGAACTGTTTGCCTCACAATTGTCGAAGAAGGCCGTCGATATGGCGATGGCCGGTCCCGGAGCGGATGATGCGTATCAACTTTAATGCAGGGCAGCGAAAACCCCAGGGTGTGTTCGCGCAAGTCGTAACCGCGATTGTCGGTGTCGTCGTGCTGATTGGCGCGGCGATGTTCTCGCTGGTCTTCCTGGCGGTCATCGCGGTCGCCGGGCTGATCTTCTGGATCTACTTCTGGTGGAAAACCCGCGCCATCCGCGCTCAGATCGAACAGCAGATGCGTGCGCAAGCGCAGTATCGCAGCGCCGATCCGCAGGCGGCAGCGCCGGCGTCGGAGGGTGACGTGATCGACGGCGAGGCGGTCCGTATCGTCGAGACCGATCGCATGCTCGGCGGGAAGAACGACCCGCAACCTTGAGTTGCGGGCCCCTTTACGCGACCGAGGAGGCCACGACGCGGTTGCGACCGCGCTCCTTGGCTTCGTAGAGCGCGGCATCGGCCGCCTGGATCAGTTCCTGGCTGTCGGTTTCCGTGCCGGTTGCGACGGCCGCGCCGATGCTGATCGTGACCGGAATGTGCTGCTTCTCCCAGACAAAATCGGCTTTCTCGATCAGCGCCCGAATCCGCTCGCCGATTTGGAGGGCGATCTTCAGGTTGGCATTGGTCAGGATGGCCGAGAACTCCTCGCCGCCGTAGCGGAAGACCATGTCCTCTGCGCGCGAGGCGCTCTTGAGGATAGCGGCCAACTGGCGTAGCACGGCGTCGCCGGCGGTGTGGCCGTACTCATCATTGATTCGCTTGAAGTGGTCGATGTCGAGCATCAGGCAGGCGAGCGGCGCGCCACTCGATTGCGCAAAAACCCACTCCGAGGCCAGGAAATCCAGTCCGTTGCGGCGATTGGGAAGTTGTGTCAACGTGTCCGTCAGTGCGTCCTGCAAGAGGCGTTTCTGTGCGACGGCGAACTCGTCGGTCGAGCGCATGATGCCCAGTCGTTCGCGGTGCATTTCCTCGCGCAACATCGTCATCCTCGCGGTGGTGCTGAGATGCACGCGCAGGGTTTGCTCGTTGATTGGCTTGATCAACACGTCGTCGGCGCCGGCATCGATGGCTTCCAGCGTCCGGTTCTCGTATTCGGGTGACGCCACCAGAAGGACGTGACTCTCCTTGCCGGCCGCAGTCTGGCGCAGCGCGCGGCAGAACTCGATGGCGTCCTGAAACGGCATGCGGATGTCGGCGATGATGACTTGCGCTGGGCGGCGCAGTACGTGGTTGAAGGCTTCCTTCGTGTCGTCGACCAGGATGGGCTGGTGCCCGAGCTTCTCGATCTGCTCCATCAGCGGTTTCAGTTCCGGCACCGGAATGCCGATCAACTGAACGTTGAGGCATGGACCGCGTGTCCGACGGTTCTCCGTATCGGCCGCGTTGCCGTTGCCCATCCGCCGCATCGGGGGCGTCGCCGCGAGAATCTCGGCAAACGGCGGAACGTCCTGCGTCCGCACCTGCAACTTGGCGCCCCATTCACGCCAGCGGTCGACCATTCGGTCCACCAACTCGTTGAGGACCTCGCCGCCGATGCCGAGCCGCGCCGCGCGCGCAAGCAACGCCGGCAGCAGGCCCCAGCGCGATTCTTCATCGACCATGCACAGATGCGCGAGTGCGCTGGCAAAACTTAGCGAATGGGTCAGCGTCTGCGCGCGTGATCCATCGGCAAATCCGCCAGCGTCCGGGTTCTCGTGATAGAAGGCGGCCTGGATCAGCACGTCGGGCAGGCCCCATTCATTCAGCAGGGTGGCACCGAGTTCGTGGTGATCCATCTCGAAGCGCTGCTGTTCGAGCTTGGCGATCTCATCGTGGTTATCGCGGCACTTGATGAGGATTCCCGCGTATTCGTCGGGGAAGAGCGTCGCCAGCGCGAGCTCGCCAACCCGGGCGAGCAGGCCGATCGTGAACAGTTCCTCGCTGGCGATCTGCGCGAAATGAGCGAGTTCCTGACAAGCAATGCCGGTTGCCAGCGAGTGCCCCCAGAAGCCTTCATAGTCGAATTCGCTGCACGTGCCATGACGGTGGCTGTGCATGACCGACAGCCCGATGACGAGGTCGCGCACGCGGAATGAGCCAAGGGCGACGATCGCACGCTGTAGCGAGACGATCGGGCGTGAGCGGCCAAAGGCGGCGGCGTTGGCAAAATACAGGATGCGGCCGGCAATGGCCGGATCGGACTGGACGAGGCGAACGAGGTCGGTAATCCGGAAATCGTCGCGTTGCAGCAGGCGAATGATCGATAAGGCGACCCCCTTCGGCGAGGGCAGTTTGCCTGTCGCTTTCAGCGCAGCATGGCGGTCGGGGTCGACAAAACGCATGGGGCGTTACCTGGAAAACATATCGGCATCATAAACGCGATGTGCGTTCGGCGCTCGGGAGTGAAGTCAGCGCGGAGCGCTACTGTCGGGCGTTTCAGCGCATCGGGCGGTGTCGCCAGCGACAATATAGCGGGAAATCCATTGCTTGATATCGATGATCTTCGGATCGAAGCGATCGTAGGCCATCAGGCTCTGTCCGAACACATAGGCGTAGAGCAGCAGGCTTCGGCTCTTGGCCTCGCTGTCCGACAATCCGGTGGCGACAAAGAGCTTGCGCGCGCTCTCCAGGCGGTAGGTGTCGACTTCCTCGACCACGGCGCTGGCTTGCGGGTCGCGCCGCGCCCAGTCGCGCACGGCAAGCTCGATCGAGATTCCCTTGCGGTTGCGGTTGGCGCTGTAAATTTCGATGATCTGCTGCAGCTGTTCGCTTTCGTTGCCGGCCGGCATTGCACTCTGCTTGTCGATGTCGCGGATGCGGCCGTCCTTCCAGGTCTGCAGCATCGCGTTGAAAAGATCCTGGCGATCCTTGAAGTGCCAGTAGAAACTGCCTTTGGTGACGCCGAAACGCTTGGCGAGCGCCTCGACGCGCATTCCCGACAGGCCTTCGTCGGCCAGCGCCTCGATTGCGCCGTCGATCCACCCGCTGCGATCAAGCTGGGTTCTTGGTTTGGCCGGAACTGATTTCATTGAACCATTGTCCTTTCAAGCTGCTTGTTGCTGGGCTATATTCAAACGGGCGTTTAACTGCTCTTGACAGCAACCATACCGAACCGTATGCTGAACCATACTGTTGAGTATGGTCTATTGTCGTGCCGGACGTCGATCGTGTCAAACAAGCCGACAGCTAGCCTTTTGACCATGCTTTGGTCGTGCAATCATGAGGAGATCCACTTTGAAGATCCTTGTTCCAGTCAAACGAGTCGTCGATTACAACGTCAAGGTTCGAGTCAAGGCCGACGGTTCGGGGCTCGATCTGGCGAACGTCAAGATGTCGATGAACCCGTTCGACGAAATCGCCATCGAGGAGGCGGTTCGTCTCAAGGAGGCCGGCGTGGCGACCGAGGTCGTCGCCGTATCGGCCGGGGTCGCGGCTTGCCAGGAGACTTTGCGTACGGCGATGGCGCTCGGCGCCGATCGGGCGATCCTGATCGAAACCGAGGCTGAGTTGCAGCCGTTGGCGGTTGCCAAGCTGCTCAAGGCGGTTTGCGAGCGCGAACAGCCGCAAATCGTCCTGTGCGGAAAGCAGGCGATTGACGACGACGCCAACCAGACCGGCCAGATGACCGCTGCGCTGCTCGGCTGGCCGCAGGCGACCTTCGCCTCGAAAGTGGCCGTTGCGGATGGCAAGGCGACGGTCGAGCGCGAAATCGACGGCGGTTTGGAGACGGTTTCGG
>JAGNOM010000168.1 GCA_017990155.1 Propionivibrio sp.
CCGAGGACAAGAATCCAGCCGGCGAGAACGGTAACGGTGGCGCGCGTCGCCGTGGCCGTCGAGGCGGCCGACGCGAGCGTGGTGAGCGCACGGAAAATCAAGCTGGAGCGCCGGTGACGGAAACGACGGTCGGCGTGGAAATGAGTGCGGTGCCAAGCGAAGCAATTGCTTCCGATGCCGTGACTGCCGTTGTCCAGGATGCGCATGGCCAAACGCCGGCGGAAGTGACCGCCGAGTCGACTGCCGGGAACGAGTCCATTCCGGAAGCGCAAGCTATCACCGAATCCGGCGCCAGTACCGAGCTCCCAGCCAGCAACCCGGAAATCAGCGCACTGCCAACAGCAATCGAATCGCTCGCTTCAGCCGAGATTGAGACGGCGCAGGAAGTACCTGCCGTCGCCGTAGCGCAAGAAGCTCCGGCGACTGAAGCGCCCCGAGTTGAGGTTGAGGAAGCGATCACGACGCAAGCTGATGAGCCGATCGAAGCCGAAGAAGCACAGGCTGCCGCCGAAATCGCGGTGATTACGCCACCGGCGCCTTCGGTCGATCTGGAAACGGCTCTTCAGTCCAGCGGACTGGTCATGGTGGAAACGAGCGGCGAGAAAATCAAGGCTTGGCAACCTGACGAAGAAGCTTCAACCCCGGCCACACCGAAGCCACGCCGCAGACGCCCGACGGTCGTCGTGACTGCCGACGAGCCCTTGGTGATGGTGGAAACGAGCAAGGAATAACGCTCCGAATCGCGCAATCAGAAATGAACGGGGGGCGCCTTGGCGCCCCCCGTTCATTTTCAAAGCAGTCAGTTTCAAATTCGTCCTTTCGGACCGCGGTGAGCCGTGGCCGACCGACACCTTGGCCACAGAACCCGCAACCAAGGATCTTCAGTCACTCATCGAGATCATGTTTGGCCACACCGAACAGTTGTTCCTTGAGCCTGAAAAGCTCATCACGCGCCGCAGCGGCCTTTTCGAATTCCAGGTTTCGGGCGAAATCGGCCATTTCCTTCTCCAGGCGCTTGATCTCTTTCGTCAAGTGCTTCTCGCTCATTGCCCCATATCCCGCCTGCTGCTGGGCCGCTTTCAGTTCACGCTGAGCGGTTTCGGGGTCGTAAACGCCGTCAATGATGTCCTTGATTCGCTTGGTCACTCCTTTCGGAACGATCCCGTTCTCCTCGTTGAAACGAACCTGCTTGTTCCGCCGTCGCTCGGTCTCGGAAATGGCGCGCTCCATGGACCCCGTCATACGGTCGGCATAAAGAATCGCCGTTCCGTTGAGGTGACGCGCGGCACGCCCGATCGTCTGGATGAGAGAACGTTCGGACCTCAGGAAACCCTCCTTGTCCGCATCCAGGATCGCGACCAGTGATACTTCGGGAATATCTAGCCCTTCGCGCAGCAGATTGATCCCGACCAACACGTCAAACTGGCCCAGCCGCAAGTCACGGATGATTTCGACGCGTTCGACGGTATCAATATCCGAATGGAGGTAACGCACACGGATGCCGTTCTCGCCTAGATATTCAGTCAGTTCCTCAGACATCCGCTTGGTCAATGTGGTAACCAGAACGCGCTCGTCACGAGCAATTCGAGAGCGTATTTCCGATAGCAAATCATCAACTTGCGTCGCTGCCGGGCGGACAATGATCACCGGGTCGACCAACCCGGTCGGACGCACCAGTTGCTCGACGACCTGCCCCTGGTGTTCGTTTTCGTAGTCCCCCGGCGTCGCAGATACGAAGATCGTCTGACGTAGCAAGGTCTCGTATTCCTCGAATTTCAGGGGACGATTGTCGAGCGCCGACGGAAGCCGGAAACCGTAGTTAACCAGGTTTTCCTTGCGCGAACGGTCGCCCTTGTACATCCCGCCAACCTGCGAAATGGCCACGTGCGATTCGTCGATGAACATCAACGCATCCGCCGGCAGATAGTCGATCAGGGTCGGCGGCGGCGAACCTGCCTTGCGCCCGGAAAAATGGCGGGAATAGTTCTCGATTCCCTTGCAGAAACCCAACTGGTCGAGCATCTCAAGATCGAACCGGGTGCGTTGCTCGATTCGCTGACTCTCGACCAGCCGTCCTTCCTTGTTGAAGAACTCGATGCGATCCCGCAACTCATCCTTGATCGCCTCGATGGCACGCAACACCGTCGCGCGTGGCGTGACGTAGTGAGACGAGGGGAATACGGTGTAGCGCACGACTTTCGCTTGCAGATGGCCCGTGAGCGGATCAAACAGTTGCAGGCCGTCGATCTCGTCATCGAACAACGATATCCGGATCGCGTGCTCCGCGTTCTCAGCGGGGAAGACGTCGATGATGTCGCCCCGGACCCTGAAAGCTCCGCGCCGGAAGTCCGTTTCGTTGCGTTCGTACTGCATCTCGGCGAGGCGTTTGATGATTTCGCGCTGCCCCAGACGATCACCGACGCGCATCGTCAAGATCATCTGATGGTACTCGTCGCGATCGCCGATACCGTAAATACAGGAAACCGTCGCCACGATGACGCAATCGCGGCGTTCAAGCAGGCTTTTTGTCGCCGAAAGGCGCATCTGCTCGATATGCTCGTTGATCGCCGAGTCTTTCTCGATAAACAGATCACGTGCGGGGACGTAGGCTTCTGGCTGATAGTAGTCGTAGTAGGAGACGAAATACTCAACGGCATTCTCGGGGAAGAACTCCCTGAATTCGGCGTACAACTGCGCAGCCAATGTCTTGTTTGGCGCCAGAATCAGCGCCGGACGCCCCATGCGGGCGATCACATTGGCCATGGTGTAGGTTTTGCCAGAACCTGTGACGCCAAGCAGTGTCTGAAACGACAGTCCGTCTTCGAGGCCTTCGATCAGCCGTGAAATTGCTTCCGGCTGATCTCCTGCTGGCGGAAACGGCTGATGGAGACGGAACGGACTACCTTCAAAGGAGCTTACGGGGATTGTTGGCGTATTCATCATGCTAGAATTCTACGTGGTATTGGGCCTTTAGCTTTCGTTTGACACCTGAAGGTTTAGCCGAAATCCTCCGCTCATTGATTAACCTGTGGCGCCCGGTTTTGCCCTCCCTGAATCCACATCAGGAGGCGCCACATTGACAGGAATTGACTGCCTGATGACCTCCTCAATCTTCTCCGCTGTCGAGATGGCTCCGCGCGATCCAATCATCGGCCTCAACGAACTCTTTAACGCCGACACCCGCTCGATCAAGGTCAATCTGGGCGTTGGCGTCTATTTTGACGACAACGGCAAGATCCCCCTGCTCGACGCCGTCAAAGTGGCGGAGAAAGCGCGCCTTGAAGCGATGCCTCCGCGCGGCTACCAGCCGATCGACGGACTAGCCGCCTACAATCAGGCCGTTCAAAAACTGATCTTTGGTGCTGATTCGCAGTTGCTCGCTGAGGGAAGAGTCGTTACCGCGCAAGCGCTGGGCGGCACCGGGGCGCTCAAGATTGGCGCAGATTACCTCAAGCAGCTAATGCCGACGGCGACGGTGTATATCAGCGACCCAAGCTGGGAAAACCATCGTGCGCTGTTCGAAGCGGCAGGATTCCCGGTCGATTCCTATCCCTACTATGACGCAGCCACGCGCGGCGTGAACTTCGACGGCATGAAGGCCAAGCTGAACACCTTGCCGGCCGGCTCGATCGTCGTCCTCCACGCCTGTTGCCACAATCCGACCGGTGCTGACATGAGCGAAGCGCAGTGGGTCGAGACCATCGCCATCCTCCGTGAACGCGGGCTGATCGCCTTCATCGACATGGCGTATCAGGGGTTCGCCGACGGCATCGCGGAAGATGCACTGGCGCTCAACCTGTTCGCCGCATCCGGCCTGCAATTCTTCATTTCGAGCTCGTTCTCGAAATCGTTCTCGCTCTACGGCGAACGCGTCGGTGCGCTGTCGATCGTCACGGCCGCGAAGGACGAATCGGCACGCGTGCTTTCACAAGTCAAGCGCGTCATCCGGACCAACTACTCCAATCCGCCGACCCACGGCGGCGCTGTCGTCGCTGCAGTGCTTTCGAGCCCGGAACTGAGAAAGATGTGGGAGGACGAACTGGCCGCCATGCGCGTCCGGATTCGCACCATGCGCGGCAGCCTCGTCGAGAAGCTGAAGGCGCGCGGGACGAGCAAGGACTTTTCCTTTGTGACCCAGCAACGAGGAATGTTCTCCTATACCGGACTCTCCGCCGAACAGGTCGCCCGTCTGCAAAGCGAGTTCGGGATTTACGCGGTGAACACCGGTCGTATTTGCCTGGCCGCGCTCAACACCAAGAACATCGACTACGTCGCCGACTCAATCGCCACGGTTCTCTGATCGTGCGCTGATTTCACAGCTGATTCAAAAAAGGTCGTTCAGGCAAACTGAACGACCTTTTATCCTGGCTACTTTCGCTTGGTCTTTAGCCAGCATGTAGGCAGGGCAGCCCGACAGTAGCAGTCAGTTGCTTCCAGCCCTGACTTCAGGAACCATCAGCGTCCCGCCGAGCGCTATCGGAACGCGCATCTGGTTTGCACTGCCACGCATTTGAAGCACCATTTTTCCTTTCAGCTGCAAATCCTTGCCCACCTCGACGTTACCCGACGACTGCATCAAGCCCGAGTTGATGCTGATGTCCGAGAGCTGGTAGCCCGAATCGTTGATCCTGATTCTCGCTGACAACTGCTCAAACTGCGTCGCCCCGCCGAGCACCGGCCCGCGCGATACGCGACGTACCGCTTCCGGAAGATCGACACCACGGATTCCTCCTCGAGCCAGCGAAAACGCCCCGTCCCCTTCGAGCGCCGAAAATATCGTTGTCCAATTCTCCGAAAGCGCCGAAAAACGCAGATTTCCGGATGCTTCGCCGGCCAGCAACTGACCGATCCCGAGCGCTCCGCCAAAACGCGTTGCGTTAATCCGCTCATATTCGATTTCACCCACCAGGCTGGGGGTCTTGTCCGCCCGGAGAATGGCAACACCCTTGACGAGGCCATCAAAAATGCGGAGATCGATATCGCGAAACGTCAGCGTGCCGTTTTCGAGCGTTCCCTTCAGGTTTGCTGAATTCACGAGAAAACCAGAGGCTTCCGAAGGACGCCAGGCGAGCGCATCGAGATTCACTTCAAGGCTTGCACCGACTGGCTTCGCGTTCAGACTGATGCCGCGATCCGACGAGTGAAGCTGCACGCTCTCGAACAAACCCTTCGCGTCCAGTTTGGCGTCGCCTTCCAACCCGGAGAGAGCAAGCCCGGCGAAGGAGATTTCAGTTTTCTCGAAGCGCACTTGCTGCAGTGCAAACCGGGATGCCGGTGAGGCAAGCGAAGCGAAAACATCCGGAAGTCCGCCGATCAATTCGGCCGGCAAAGAGACCCCGCGGAGAACCGCCTGCACGAAATTCACCTTCGGTTCGAACAGGGATCCAAGCTCGGGCAACAAGCGCGCCTCGGCGATGCTCACCACCGCATCGTCTTTGCCGAACTTGACATTCGCAAGCACCAAGCCCGGTTTCGGGTAGATCTCGCCACGAATTTCGCCAATAGTGACTGAGCGCCCGGTCGACCGCGCAATCGCCGCTTCCACATCCGGCCGGAAGACTCCGTAAGGGAAGAAGAACAGCGTCAGAACGGAAATCACGATCAGAAGCAGGAATAGCAGCGTCAGAACGGCACTCCAGGTGAGAGAGCTTCGCCGCCCCCCCCTTCGTATAGGCTTGATCGACACCTCGGGCGCATCAATCGGTTCCCCACCCGAGAAAACGCCTTTGAACTGACTTGCGAGCTGCGCAAGGACTTCGAGTACTTTTGCTGACGACTGACGGGCTTTCCTTTTGTTTTCCTTGAACGGCGGCACATACGGGCGGTCTGTGCTGGAGAAAGGCATCGGTGGAAACGGAAAGGCGGATTTGCTGAACGCGGAATCCTCCAGCAGGCTGACTCCCTGATCAGGCTCAGGGGCCTTCTCCGAAGTTCTGTCTGGCGAAGCGATCTGAGTCGCCTTGTTCAGTGCTGCGCTTCGAATTTCCTGCGCGACTTTCTTGCTTTCCGACCACAGAGAATCCTGCTCCACCTTCAGCGCGATGAATCCCCCCTCTTCCAACTCGACCAAGGCGCCTTCTGTCAACTGCGGATTGCCGATTTTCAGCATCAGGTCCGAGACCGTTGACTTGCCATCAACGAGGATCAGCACCATGCGCAGATTTCGTTGCATCACGCGCGTTCGCTGGTGCATCGCCTCCTCGCCAGAGGCCGTTTTTATGTATATGAGATTGGGGTCCATTGGCGTGCCGTTGGCAGTCAAATTGTTGACGAAGGTTAAGTTAGTGACTAGAATGCGCGCTTCGTTGTTCCTCGATAGCTCAGTCGGTAGAGCGCCGGACTGTTAATCCGTAGGTCCCTGGTTCGAGCCCAGGTCG
>JAGNOM010000169.1 GCA_017990155.1 Propionivibrio sp.
GACAACGATATCCCGGCGTTCGCGGTCATGCTGGCCGAGGCAAATCGCGCCGAAGACATGTTACGAGCGCAAGCCGCGAGCATGCCAGCATGAGTCCGCAACGATGCTTTGCCGAAGCGCTGCTCGAACCGGAGCAAGCCTGCCCACCCGGCCTGATCACCTGGAACGCATCCGACCCCGCGCGCCGTTTCGCGGTCTATCGCAACAACGTGATCGTCTCGCTCGTCGATGCCCTGGCCGATACCTTTGCCGTAACGCAGGATCTGGTCGGCGAAGCCTTCTTCCGAGCGATGGCTCGCGTGTTTGCTTACACCAATCCGCCGACCTCGCGCTTGCTGGTGTTTTATGGCGAGACGTTTCCTGAGTTCATCGAACGCTTCCCGCCCGCTGCCAGTCTCCCTTATCTGGCCGACGTGGCACGGCTCGAATTTCTGCGCGTTCGCGCCTATCACGCGGCCGACGTGGCGCCGGTACGCAGCGAAGACATCGTTGCCGTGCTGGCCGACGAAGACAAGCTGCCGGATCTGGGTCTGGCGCTTCATCCGTCGCTTGCTGTACTTGACTCGGCGGGCGCCGTCGTCTCGCTGTGGGCCGTGCATCAAGGGGTCGGCGATCTTGCAACGCTCGTACCCGATGTGCCGGAGACGGCGCTGGTCGTGCGCGACGGGCTGGATGTCGAGGTGATGAAAATTCCCCGTGCTACCGGCGTTTTCATCAAGGCGGTGAAGCGCGGTGCGACGTTGGGTGATGCGATGGCGTTGGCGCAGCGCAGCGATCCGGACTTCGACGCCACGCTGCCGCTCGCCTTGCTGATTCAAAAGAGTGCTATCACGGCTCTGTATTCATGAGGAGAACATCGTGACTCGTTCCACCGCGAATATTGCTCAGTCCACCACCTCCGTCCGCTCCGGTTCGCCGCCCTCCACGGGCAGAGTCAGTGGACTCGTCCAAGGCGTCATCGGGCTCTTCTCCCGCTTACCGGATTCATTGATTGCGTGGGTCAGTCGATTCTCGATTGCCGCGATTTTCTGGAAATCCGGCCAGACCAAAATCGATGGTTTCGCCATCGACATCGTCTCGGGCGAGTTCTCATTCGGCTGGCCGCACCTGTCGGACTCTGCCGTTTCACTGTTCAAGGACGAGTATCGGCTGCCGCTGATAGCGCCAGAGCTGGCGGCGCCGATGGCGGCGTTTGCGGAGCACTTCTTCCCGGTCTTGATCCTGATTGGCCTGGCGACACGATTCTCCGCCCTCGCCCTGCTGGTGATGACGCTGACGATCCAGATCTTCGTCTATCCCGACGCCTATCCGACCCACGGCGTCTGGGCTGCCGTGCTCATGTTGATCATTGCTCGGGGGCCCGGGGTGCTCTCGCTCGATCATCTTTTGGCAAAACACCTCGGCGCGCGCGGTTCGTGAGCCGATAGTCTCAATTCAGTGCAAAAATATGACGATAATTGCGATCCATCGAATCCAACGGCGCGCAATTGCGTTTGGCCCCGACCCACAGGAGAAAGAATGAGAAAGTCGTCGTTGTCCCGCGTGCTCAATGTCGCCGCTATTGCCGGCCTGATTCTCGCTAACAGCGTGCAGGCGCAATCCGCGTGGAGCGAGGTGGTAGCCGCTGCCAAGGGGCAAACGGTCTATTTCAACGCCTGGGGCGGCGGCGAAACCAGCAACGCCTACATCGCCTGGGCGGCCGAGGTCGTTCAGAAACGCTTCGGCGTCACCGTCAAACACGTGAAGATCAGCGATGCCGCCGAGGTCGTCAAACGTGTGCAGACCGAGGTTCAGGCCGGACGCACCGAACAGGGTTCGGTCGACCTGATCTGGGTCAATGGCGAGAACTTCAAGAATCTCAAGCAATCCGGCCTGCTTTTCGGCCCATGGGCGGAGACACTGCCGAATTGGTCGCTGGTCGACTCGTCGAAACCGGTTCGCGTCGATTTCTCGGTGCCGACTGACGGCATGGAGGCCGCGTGGGGAACGGCGCAACTCACGTTCATCGCCGACCACGCCGTCACCGCCACGCCGCCGCGCTCGGCCAACGAACTGCTGGCTTTCGCCAAGGCCAATCCGGGGCGCGTGAGCTATCCCAAGCTGCCGGATTTTCATGGCACGACCTTCGTCAAACAGATTCTCCTTGAGCTGACGCCCGACGCAGCGGCTCTGCAGCAGCCGGTGACGCCGGAGGCGTTCAAGCGCGCGACCGCGCCGCTCTGGCCGTATCTCGATCAACTGCATTCCATCGCCTGGCGGCAGGGCCAGAGTTTCCCGGCCAGCGCTGCCGAGATGCACCGCCTGCTGGCCGATGGCGAGCTCAAGCTGTCGCTCACCTTCAACCCCAACGAAGCGGCGAATCTGATCGTCACCCGGCAACTGCCGGCCACGGCTTACAGTTTCGGCTTTACCGGCGGCACCATCGGCAATGTTCATTTCCTGGCGATCCCGGTCAATGCCAAGGCCAAGGCCGGCGCGCAGATCTTCGCCAACTTCCTGCAATCGCCGGAAGCGCAGGCGCGCAAGGCCGACGTCGCGGTGTGGGGCGATGGCAGCGTGCTGGATTCGGCGAAGCTGCCGGAGCAGTTCCGGGCGGCCATGAGCAAGACCGCGCCCGGCGCACTCGCCGAGAAGGTGCCGACGCTCGCCGAGCCGCATGCCAGCTGGGTTGAGGCGCTGGAGAGCGAGTGGTTGAAACGCTACGGCACACGCTAGGACGCCGCGTGCAGGACGCGCACTTGCGCAGTCCGCCAGCGTCTGGTGGCGGGCGGAGAGTGGGACTTGTGGCGATTGTGGCGCTCATGGGCGTCGGTCTGGTTTTTGCGCCCCTGCTGCCGGGCCTGTTCTGGGCGCTGGCGCCCGGGCTGTCGCTCGACGTGTGGCGCGATCTGTTGGCCAATCCCGAATGGCCGCGGGCGCTTCTTGCCACCCTGATTTCCAGCATCTTGAGCACGTTGGTCGCGCTGCTGCTGGCTGGCGTGATGGCCATGCAGCTCTACCCGGGCAGTGGCTGGATGCGTCTGCAGCGCCGCTTGACGCTGCAGCTTGCGGTGCCGCACGCGGCCTTTGCCGTCGGCCTGTTTTTCCTTCTATCGCCCTCGGGCTGGCTGGCACGGCTGATCGCGCAATTCCTCGGCTGGATCACGCCACCCGGCTGGGATGTCTGGCAAACGGTACAAGACCCGCTGGGCTTGAGTCTGGCGCTTGGGCTGGCGCTCAAGGAAAGCTGGTTTCTGCTCTGGGCTTTGGGCGCGGTGCTCGGCGAGCACGCCATTAAGCGGCAGATGACCATCGCCCGATCGCTCGGCTATAGCCGTTTTCAGGCCTGGCGTCACATTCTCTGGCCGCAGCTCCTGTCGCGGCTGGCGTGGCCGCTGGCGGCCGTATTCGCCTACGGCCTGTCGGTGGTCGACATGGCGCTGATCCTCGGTCCGTCGAATCCGCCGACGTTGGCCGTGCTGATCTGGCGCTGGCTGACCGACGCCAGTCCGGAGAAGCAGGCGCTGGGCGCCGCCGCCGCGCTCGCGCTGGCGTTGATCCTGCTGCTTGTCGTCGCCGGCGTACGCAGGCTCTGGAAACGGGTCGGCCGCCTGTGTTGGCATCCCACGGGGCGACGCGCGCCGGTGTCCGGCCGCGCTACGCGGCTCGGGCTGCAGCAGCCGGTGTTTCTTGTCGGCTATATGGTCGTCGCTGCGCTGCTCGTCTGGTCGGTCGCCGGTGCGTGGTTTTTCCCCGCCTTGCTGCCCGACGGCCTGAGCCTGGATGCCTGGCAGCGCGCGGATTTTGCCCCGTTCTTCACCTCGTTCTGGCTCGGCACGGCGGTGTGCCTGATCACGCTCCCGATCACGCTGTTCTGGCTGGAATGGGGACCATCGCGCTTCAATGCCGTGCTCTATCTTCCGTTGATCATCCCGGCCTTGCCGCTGGTCATGGGGCAGCACGTGGCCTTGCTGCGTTTCGGGCTGGACGGCACCGCTTGGGGGCTGATCTGGGGCCATCTGCTGTGGGTTCTGCCGTACATGGTGCTGACGCTGGTCGGCCCGTACCGTGCCTTCGATGCGCGGCTGATGACCACCGCGCAGGCGTTCGGCCGTTCGCGGTTGCAGGCCTGCCTGTCGGTCAAGTGGCCGATGCTGTTCAAACCGCTGCTGGCGGCGCTGGCCGTCGGGTTTGCCGTGAGCATCGCCCAGTACCTGCCAACCTTGTTTGCCGGCGCCGGACGCTTCGCGACGGTGACCACCGAAGCCGTTGCCTTGAGCGCTGGCGGCAATCGCCGGGTACTCGCCGTTCAGGCGCTTCTGCAAGTCGTGCTGCCGCTGGCCGCATTCGGACTGGCGGCGTGGTTGCCGCATTGGGTCGGAAAGCGGCGGCGCGGACTGCGCTAACCGGGTGACTACGCATGAAGAGACTTGAAATCACGAATCTGAACGTCAGCAAGGCCGGACAGGCGCTGATCTCCGAGCTCAACCTGAGCGTCGCGCCGGGTGAGGTCTTCACGCTGATGGGGGCTTCCGGCTCGGGTAAATCGACATTGCTGAACTGGATCGTCGGCGCGCTCGACCCGGTTTTCTCGGTGCAAGGCGAACTGTGGCTCAACGGTGTTCGCCGTGACACGCTGCCGATCGAAGCGCGCCGCATCGGCATTCTGTTTCAGGACGATCTGCTGTTCCCGCATTTGAGTGTCGGGCAGAACCTGGCCTTCGCCTTGCCGGCGCGTATTCAGGGTCGAGCGGAACGCCGGCGCGTGATCGAAAGCGTACTGGCCGATGTCGGCCTGAGCGGTTTCCATGATCGTGACCCGGGAACCTTGTCCGGGGGGCAAAAAGCGAGAATCAGCGTCTTGCGTGCGCTGCTTGCCGAACCTGAAGCCCTGCTGCTCGACGAGCCGTTTTCGAAACTCGATGCCGTGCTGCGCGGGCAATTCCGCGCCTTTGTTTATGACCGCATCAGCCAGCTCGGCATTCCGACGCTGCTCGTGACGCACGATCCGGCCGATATTCCGCCGGAGGGCATCGTCGTTGAAATCAGCGAATGGCAGGCGTTCGATGCTTGATCGGCGCGTTCTCGATCTCGCGCATGGAATGCTGCGAACGCTCGGCCAGACGCTGCTCGCTCGCGGTATCAAGGCCGATCAGGTGACCTGGGCCGGATTCCTGATCGGGCTCGGCGCTGTCCCGCTCATCGTGCTGCATCACTACGTTTGGGCTGTGCCGTTCATCCTGCTCAATCGCCTGGCCGACGGGCTGGACGGAACAATGGCGCGGCTGACCCAGCCCACCGATCGCGGCGCCTTTCTCGATATCGCACTTGATTTTCTCTTCTATTCGTCCATCCCGCTCGCGTTTGCCATCGCCGAACCGCAAGCCAATGCCTTGGCCGCTGCGGTGCTCATCTACGCCTTCGTCGGCACCGGCAGCACCTTCCTGGCCTTCGCCGTCATCGCCGCCAAGCGCAAGCTGACCAGCGCGGCCTATCCGGGCAAAGGTTTCTACTATCTTGGCGGCTTGACCGAAGCGACGGAAACCATCGCCGTATTCATCGCGATGTGCCTCATTCCCGGCTGGTTTTCAGCGCTGGCGTATGGCTTTGCCGCGCTCTGTGGCTTGACCACAATGACGCGCATCGCCGCGGGGATTGATCTGTTCCGGAGAATATGAGGGCCGTCGTTGCGGCGTGTCGCTCTCGTGATACGCTGCCTGCCTTCAAAAGTGTCGCGACTATTTCACTATGCCAATTTCGATTGATGCCTGCGTTGCCCAGCATCAGGGAGATCGCAAGGAGCAGCAAGACCGGGTCTCGCTTGTTCCACATCCCAAGGGCGGCGGCGTGGCGCTTGCCGTGGTCGCCGATGGAATGGGCGGGCACACCGGAGGGGCTCTTGCGGCCCAGCAAGTCATTCACACTGCGACCAACAATCTGGGCCAGTTTTCGGTGCGCTCCGAGGCGCCGCGGACCTTGCTCGAATCGAGCCTGCTTGAAGCGCATCTTCTGATCAAGGCGTCACGTTTCATCAATGAAAAGGACCCGCACAGTACGGCGGTGATGCTGCTTCTCATGCCGGGCAAGGTGGCTTGGGCGCATTGCGGTGATAGTCGCCTCTATCGTTTTCGTGGCGACCGGCTCGTGTCGCGGACGACCGATCACTCTTATGTCGAGCAACTGGTGACCAAGGGCAAGATTACGCCCGAACAGGCTTTGGTCCATCCGAACCGGAATATCCTGCTCACATCGCTTGGCGGCGATGAGATGCCGCGCATCGATTTCGGCGAAGCCGCAGATCTGCAGGCGGGAGACGCGTTTCTTCTCTGCTCCGACGGCCTCTGGGGGTATTTCGGCGAAGCCGAGCTGGGCGG
>JAGNOM010000170.1 GCA_017990155.1 Propionivibrio sp.
ATTCTTGATGGCGGAACGGGCGAAATTTCCCTCGGTGGCTCGCGCCTCAATCGCTTCATGAAAGATGTCGAAAATGTGACCGGGCACATGGGTGAAAGCGAAGCCATGACGCCGGCTGAAGAAGCTGCGGGTGCGGAAACCGCATCACCGCCCGAGCAGGATGAGGAGACAATGGCGCCGGAGCAGCGTCAGCCGGACACGGACGTTGGCGATGTGGAGATTCTGGCGCAAGAGGCGCACGATACGCTGGAGCAAGTCTCGCAAAATGAGACTGATCCTTGGCAAGCGCTGACGCAGTTTGGTGCGCAGCTGGTTTCTGCGCTCGGAGCGGCCAGTCATCCTGCGGCTTCGGCACATCCATGGATCGAGATAGACCCAAGTACCGGAGCTCAAAGCCTTAAAGTGCCATTGCCGCCACCGGAAACGGCCGGAAAAATAGCCGATGCGCTCACCATGCTGGCAAACACCTTGCGCGGTCGGCGCTGAAGAGTACGAGGAAAAATCAGCGCCTTGATCAAGCGTTTTCGGAGCCAATCAGGGAATGCTTGCCATGGCATGGCAAGGTGACCGTTCGGAAACGCCCGTTCGGTTTCTGTCCGTCAGACGAGAATCCCGTGCTGCATGGCCACCCGTGACCGGAGCGGGGCAGCGAACCGGCGCTGGAATTCGTTATCACTGACCTGGTTTTGCCAGCGGCGCCGTTTTCTGGCTTATTGGAAGAATCAAGCGGAAGGTCGTTCCTTTTTTCTGCTCACTTTCGACTTCGATGCGACCGCCATGCTTGCGGATGATTCCGTGGGTGATCGACAGTCCGAGGCCGGTGCCGGTGCCGACCGGTTTGGTCGTGAAGAAGGGGTCGAAGATGCGATTAACGATCTCGGGTGGGATGCCGCCGCCCGTGTCGGAGATTTCAATCCGGATGTAGTCACCTTCGCTCCGCGTACGCAAGGTGATCTGGCCGTGGTCGGGAATTGCCTGGGCGGCGTTGACGAGCAGGTTCATGAACACCTGGTTGAGTTGCGAGGGGATGCACTCGATCTCGGGTATGTCGCCGTAATCCCTGATGACCTCGGCCTTGTACTTGAGCTCGTTCCAGACCACATTCAACGTACTCTCGAGTCCTTGAGTGACATTCGACCAGTGCATTTCTGTCTCGCTGACGTGCGAAAAATCCTTCAAGTCCTGCACGATGCGCTTGACGCGCTGCAAGCCGGCCAGGGACTCGTTAAGGAGATCGGAGACATCACCGCGCAGGTAGGCAAGATCGATTTCAGTCTTGATGCGCCCGAGACGTGTCGCGCTCTCCGGCCGCAACTCTGTTTCATGTTCCTCGTAGGCTGCGAGCAGCCGCAACAGATCATGGACATACGTCTGCAAGGCGCCCAGGTTGGAGTTGATATAACCGACCGGATTGTTGATCTCGTGCGCCACACCGGCGGCCAATTGGCCGATCGAAGCCATTTTTTCCGACTGCAGCAACTGGTTGTGCGCCTCCTCCAGGCGATCGATCAGAATTTTTTGCTCGGCCTTTTCCTCTTTCAATGCCGCTTCGGCACGCAGCTTCTCGGCCAGCTGCTCCTGCAAAGCCTGGGTCAGCGTGGCGACTTGGCGAGTCAGCCGCAATTCGTCGGTCTGGTGCCGGTCGCGCACACACTTGGCGATGGCATCGGCCAGCAGGTGCATGTCGATCGGTTTGGTGATGTAGCGTTCGACGCCGATCGCGAGGGCGCGACGGAGGTTGTCGCTGTCCTTGTCCGAAGTAATGACGACAATCTGCGCATCGGGATCCTCGGACTTGATCGCGTCGCACATTTCCAGGCCGTTCATGCGGGGCATCAGGATGTCCGTGACGACGACATTCGGTTTCCAGTCGCGCCACAGTGCGAGTCCTTCAACCCCATCGGCGGCGACGCGGATTTCAGACACGAATCGACTCGCCAGATGCTTGATCTGAGTCCTCAGGATCGGATCGTCGTCAACGAGCAGGACGCGCGCTTCGATAATTTGTTGATCCGACTGTGCCGGCATTTCGCTTTTTCCCGCCTTATTCCATCAGTCGTCGAGCAGCGGTTCGTCAAGCAGCACGGAGCCATCCGCTCCCCATTTCACCTGCGTGATACCGGGTTCAATCGTTTCAAGGCGCCGGCGCTCGATCTCCTCGGCCGATATTTCACCGCGGGACAGCCGTACCTGATCGGCGAGGTTCTGGTTTTCCAGCGTCAGTTCGCGCAAGGTCAAGACTTGTCCCAGGGTGGCGACCAGTTCGTAATCGTTCCATGGTTTGGAGATGAAGCGACTGATTCCCGCCTCGTTGATCGCACTGATCAATCCGTTGAGGTCGGCGTAGCCCGAGAGAATGAGTCGTGCCGCGTCCGGCTGGATTTCACGGAACACTTTCAAAAACTGGACGCCATTCATGACCGGCATCCGGTAATCGGAGAGCACCAGATCGTAGGGTGTGTAGCGTGCCTTTTCCAGGGCATCTTCCGGCGAGCTAAAGCATTCGACGGTCGCCTTGCTGACGTCGTTGCCTGTCGTCAGCGGGGTCATGGTGAGCAGACGGCGCAGTGCCTTGAGGATGGATTCGTCGTCATCGACGATCAGAATTTTGCTCATGTCGTTTTCCTATGGCTTATCGGTGCGGACATAGATGGTTATGGCGTGGTTTTCTCGACGCGCGTAATCCTGAATCTGGCGAACAAGAGAAACGTCGAGGACAAAGTCGGCCGACAGCAACAGCACCCCCTCGCGGCTGAGTAGATCGCGGGACAACACCATGCCCACTTTAAGGTCGGGGTGCGAGACCGGCCGCTCGCGAACGACCTCATGTTCGATGCCGCCGAGCAGGTCCACGAAGGCGTCGACGATCTGCGGATCATAGCGTTTGCCGCGGGACTGGATCAGCAAGGTCTTCGCCTCATCGGCCGACATTCGTCGCTCGGCCAGGGTGCCGATCTGCATTCCATCGTAGTCGTTGACCACGCTCAGGACGCGTGCGCCGAGCGGGATGCGCATTCCCTCCAGTCCGTCCGGAAACCCCTGGCCGTCGAAACGCTCGTGGTGGGCCCGGACAATCGTCGAGACCGTCTTGAGTTCATCGAGCGGCATCAAGGCCGACTCGCCGGCCACTGCGTGTTTGCGATAGTGGACGAGATCTTCGCCCGTCATCCGCGAAACCGCGCGGCTTAACAAGTAGTCCGGAAAGCCGATTTTCCCGACGTCATGGAGCAGCGCGGCGAAGAAGATGTCCTGCTGTTGTTTGGAATCGACATTGAGCCTGGCGGCCAACTTGCGCGACAGATCGGCGACACGCCGTGAGTGGCCGCCCATGGCGCCGCCACGCAGTTCCATCAGACCGGAGAACATCTTGATCGAAACGAGAAAATTCTGTTTCAGTTTCTCGTTGGCGAGATTGAGGAAGCTGTTGACCTGCTCGATTTCCGCCGTGCGCTGCTTTACTTTTTCCTCAAGATTGGCGTTGAGATCCTTCAACTGCTCGTTCTGCTCCTGAGTCAGCGCCAGCAACCGAATGTTTTCATGGACAAGGCGTTGCCGTTCGAGCGCATCGCGCACGATGAGTTGCAAGTCGTTGTCATCCCACGGCTTTGCGACATAGCGGTAAATCTCGCCGCGGTTGATGGCATCAATCGTCGACGACACGTCGGCGTAGCCCGTCAGCAGGATTCGCATGGTGTTCGGCCAGCGCAGACGCACCTGTTCGAGAAATCGAGCGCCATCCATTTCCGGCATGCGCATGTCGGAAATTACCAGATCCACCGGCTCTTTTTCCAGGATTTCCAGACCGGCTTTTCCACTCTCGGCAGTGTGGATGGTGAAGCCCTTTGGACGCAGGAGCCTGCGGAGCGATGAAAGAATGCTCGGTTCGTCATCGACGAGCAGAAGGGTGGCCGCGGTTCCTGTCGTGTCGTTCATTTGACCGTCTCAACGTATTTTTCTATCTCGTGTATGGCGTATCCGGCTTTGCTCATGCGCCTACAGTATAGAAGGGTTCGGTTGTCGGTTCGAGGCTTTCGGCAGACAGCGTCTCGAGATCGCGGCCGCCCGGTCGAATCGTTCCACTATACTGAACACGCAGACGGCGCAGGAACGTTTGTCTATCGCGCCGGATCCAATCCACTCACTGGGCACATGACCATGACCGAGCTTTCTTCAGGGCGGAAACGGGCGCGAATTCTCATCGTCGACGATGTGAACGAGAACCTGCACGCCCTGACAAATATCCTGCGTGGCAAGTATGTAGTGGTTGCCGCCAATAGCGGTGACAAAGCGATCATCCTGGCGCAACGTCAGCCGCAACCCGATCTCATCCTGCTTGATGTCAAGATGCCGGCGATGGACGGCTACTCGGTGCTGTCCTACCTGAAAACGAACCCGGCGACCGCGGCGATTCCCGTGATCTTTGTGACCGGACTGTCGGAAGCGGCCGATGAAGCACGCGGTTTGTCGCTCGGTGTGGCCGACTACATCACCAAGCCGGTGAATCCCGACCTGCTGCACGCACGCATTGCGATGCAACTGGAGCTGAATCGCTTCCGCAAGCATCCGATTCTGTTCGACAACGCCCGCCCGTCCGATCCGGAACATCCGCCGACGGTATTGCTGGTTGACGATACGCCGGAGAACATTCACGAACTCGTCGATGCCCTGAAAGACACCTATCGCATCACGGTCGCCAATACCGGCGCCAAGGCAGTCGAATTGGTGCAGAGCGACGCTCCGCCGGACCTCGTCCTGCTCGATATCCTGATGCCGGGAATGGACGGCTACGAAGTCTGCCGACGGATCAAGGAGATCCCGGCCGGGAACCGTATCCCCGTGATTTTCGTCTCGGCGGCCGATGCGGTACGGGACAAGGTCAAGGGTTTCGATTACGGCGGCGCGGATTACATTACGAAGCCCTTCGATATCGATGAAGTGCGCGCGCGCGTTCGCACCCACCTTGAACTCGCCAGACTGCACAATTTTCTCGAGCAACTGGTTGCGGAGCGCACGGCGCTGCTGCAAAAGAGCGAGGAGAAGTACCACGTCCTCGCCGAGTATTCGCCGAACTGGGAATACTGGATGGCGCCCGACGGTACCTTCCTCTACGTCTCACCGGCTTGCATCGATGTCTCGGGCTACACCCCGCAGGAGTTCTTTTCGGATGCCGGATTGATGGAGAGAATCGTCCATCCCGACGATCTGTACGCATGGCGAGCGCAGAGCGGCAAAGCGACCGACGCCGAGCAGTCGCCCCTGATATTCCGCATCCGGGCGAAGGACGGGCGCGAACGCTGGATCGAACACATCTGCAATCCGGTCTTTGATGCGCAAGGACAATTCAACGGCTTGCGCGGTTCGCATCGTGATATCTCGGAGCGACGTAATGCCGAGGAACGATTGCAGTTCTTCATCAACCGTGATCCGTTGACGGGTTTGCCGAACCGTACGCTTTTCCACGAGTTGCTGAGCCATGCCGTGCAGACGGCTGAGCGCAACCGGAGCGAGTTCGCGCTGCTGTTTATCGACCTCGACAACTTCAAGACCATCAACGAAAGCCTGGGTCACAGCCTTGGCGATCAGTTGCTGATCCAGGCCGGGAAACGGCTCAAATCCCTGTTTCCCGATATCGACGCCATCGCCCGTATTGGCGGCGATGAGTTCAATATCATCCTTGAGCAGAGCATCGGCATGCCGTGGATCGACCTTGTCACGCAACGGGTGATCGACGCGCTGGGCAAGCCTTTTGAGCTTGAAGGTCAAAGCGTGTATGTCGGCGCAAGCGTCGGGATTGCCGTATACCCAAATGACGGGAGGGATGTCGAAACGCTGCAAAGCAACGCCGATTCGGCCTTGCACCAGGCGAAGATGCAGGGGCGGGGGACGCTCCGCTTCTTTTCTTCAGAAATGAGCAGCCGCGCCAAGGCTCGACTGTCGCTCGAAGCCGATCTCCGACACGCACTCGATGACGGCGACCTGCGCCTGCACTACCAGCCGCAGGCCGATCTGATCAGCGGAAAACTGGTCGGTGTCGAAGTGCTCGTGCGCTGGCAGCACCCGGAACGCGGAACGATACCGCCGTGCGATTTCATTCCCTTGGCCGAAGAAAGCGGATTCATCATCCAGTTGGGCGAATGGATTCTGCGCACCGCGTGTCGCCAGTTCAAGCAGTGGATTGATTCCGGATTCTCCATGCCGTCGATTGCCGTCAACATTTCGGCCAAACAGCTCAATCGCGGCAATCTGATCGGGATGGTGAAGGATGTCTTGCAGGAAACCGGTGTCGCTGCGCATCAACTCGAACTGGAGATTACCGAGAGCTGCA
>JAGNOM010000013.1:0-4130 GCA_017990155.1 Propionivibrio sp.
CGTAGTTACATCAAGTCACTAAGCGGACCCTCTCCGGGAACTCACGAAGAGGAGCACACATGTTCGAGGTACGTATTCATGGCCGAGGCGGCCAAGGCGTAGTGACCGCGGCAGAGATGCTGTCGATTGCTGCCTTCGAAGAAGGGCGTCACGCGCAGGCTTTTCCCAGTTTCGGTTCCGAACGGACCGGGGCGCCTGTTGTGGCTTTCTGTCGCGTCGCCGACAAGGAAATCCGTCTGCGTGAGCCGATCATGCAGCCTGACGCGCTGATCATCCAGGACCCGACGTTGTTGCATCAGGTCGACGTCTTTTCCGGGTTGAAGAAGGATGGCTTCATCCTGATCAACACCACCAGCACTTTTGAGGAACTGGGTTTGAGCGACTACGTGCGCGATTTCCCCGCCGATCGGCTGTGCACGCTGGAAGCGACGGCGCTGGGTCTCAAGCACGTCGGCCGCCCGATGCCAAACGTTCCTTTGCTGGCCGGCTTTGCAGCGTTGTCGGGAACCATCAAACTCGAGTCGGTGTGCATGGCGATCAACGCCAAGTTCTCCGGCAAGGTGGCAGCAGGCAATATCGCAGCGGCGACCGAGGCTTTCGAGACCGTTCTCGCCCGGGTTGAAAGTGCACGCAAGGAGGTCACCCATGCTTAAGCAGATGGAAGGTTCTCACGCCGTTGCCAAGGCCGTCGCGCTTTGCCGGCCCGAAGTCATTTGCGCGTACCCGATTTCGCCGCAAACCCACATCGTCGAAGGCATCGGCGAGATGGTGAAATCCGGCGAACTGCACGATTGCGAGTTCATCAACGTCGAATCCGAATTCGCCGCGATGAGCGTGGCCATTGGTTCGTCTGCCGCCGGCGCGCGCACATATACCGCGACCGCGTCGCAAGGTCTGCTGTTCATGGTCGAGGCGGTCTATAACGCTTCCGGCCTCGGCTTGCCGATCGTCATGACGGTGGCCAACCGCGCTATCGGTTCGCCGATCAACATCTGGAACGACCATTCCGATTCGATCTCGCAGCGCGACAGCGGCTGGATCCAGATCTTTGCGGAAACCAACCAGGAAGCGCTCGACCTGCACATCCAGGCCTTCAAACTCGCCGAAGAGCTGAGCCTGCCGGTGATGGTGTGCATGGACGGCTTCATCCTGACGCACGCCTACGAGCGCGTCGACATGCCGACGCAGGAACAGGTCGACGCCTTCCTGCCGCCGTACGAGCCGCGCCAGGTGCTCGATACCGATGCGCCGGTGTCGATCGGCGCGATGGTCGGACCTGAAGCCTTCACCGAAGTCCGCTATCTTGCGCATGTCAAACAGATGCAGGCGCTCGACCTGATTCCGAAGCTGGCCGACCAGTTCAAGACGATCTTCGGGCGCGACTCCGGCGGCCTGGTGCGCTCGTATCGCACCGATGATGCGGAAACCATCGTCGTCGCCATGGGCTCGGTTCTTGGAACGATCAAGGACACGATCGACGAGATGCGCGATGCCGGGGTCAAGATCGGTGTGCTCGGCGTCATTTCCTTCCGCCCCTTCCCGCTCGAAGCCGTGCGCGCCGCGCTCAAGGGTGCCAAGCGCGTCGTGGTGCTGGAAAAGACCTTCGCCGTCGGTATCGGCGGCATCCTGGCGACCGACGTGCGCACCGCGCTGGCGGGTATTCAGCACTTCGGCTACACGGTCATCGCCGGCCTTGGTGGCCGCCCGATCACCAAGAAGTCGCTGCACGACCTGTTCGACAAGGCCGGTCGTGACGATCTTGGACCGCTGACCTTCCTCGATCTCGACTGGAAGGTGGTGAACAAGGAACTGGAGCGCGAGCGTCAGAAGCGCCGTTCCGGACCGATAGCGGAAAACATCCTGCGCGACGTGAATAGCGTCGCCGCGCACGGCGTTTGAGGAGCGAACCATGAGCTTTCAACCTGTCAAGTTCTACCAGACCGGCACCTTCACTGTCGGCAACCGTTTGCTCGTCCCCGAAGAGCGCAGCGTCCAGGCCAACATGGAGCGGACCAACTCGCTGAACTCGGGCCACCGTGCCTGTCAGGGCTGCGGCGAGGCGCTCGGCGCCCGCTACGCCATTGACGCGGCGATGCACGCCACCAACAACCAGCTGATCGCGGCCAACGCCACCGGTTGCCTGGAAGTGTTCTCGACGCCCTACCCGGAAACCTCGTGGCAGATTCCGTGGATCCACTCGCTGTTCGGCAACGCGCCGGCGGTCGCCACCGGCATCGCCGCAGCGATCAAGGTCAAGCGTCAGAAGGGCCTGATGGGCGACGTTCGCGTCGTCGCGCAAGGCGGCGACGGCGGCACGACCGACATCGGCTTCGGCTGTCTCTCCGGCATGTTCGAACGCAACGATGACGTGCTCTATATCTGTTACGACAACGGCGGCTACATGAACACCGGCGTGCAGCGCAGCTCGGCGACACCGCCGGCCGCGCGGACGGCGACGACCATGCCGGTCGGTCCCGAGCCGGGCAACGTCTTCGGCCAGGGCAAGTTCCTGCCGGCGATTGCCATGGCGCACGAAATCCCCTACGTTGCGACGGCAACGGTCGCCGATCTGCGTGACCTCGAATACAAGGTCAAGCGCGCGATGACGTTCCGTGGTGCGCGTTACATCCACATCCTCGTTCCTTGTCCGCTCGGTTGGGGATCGGCCTCGCACGACACGCTGCGCCTCTCAAGGCTGGCCAAGGAAACCGGCGTCTTCCCGGTGTTCGAAGCCGAGCACGGCGAACTCAAGACCTCGACCAAGATCCGCCGTCTGTTGCCGGTCGAAGAGTACCTGCGGCCGCAGAAGCGCTTTGCCCACCTGTTCGGCAAGACGCCGGCGGTCGATACCATCGCCCGTCTGCAAGCGCTGGCCGACAAAAACATCCGCAAATACGATCTGCTCAGCAAGGAGGCCTACTGATGACGAAGCCGTTTGCAATCACTCTCGATCCCGGCTCCTCGCTTGCCAACCGCACCGGTTCCTGGCGCACAGAGCGCCCGGTCTATCTCGACAAGCTGCCGCCGTGCAACAACCAGTGTCCGGCAGGCGAAGACATCCAGGGCTGGCTGTTCCATGCGGAATCCGGCAACTACGAAGCTGCCTGGCGGCATCTAACCCGCGACAATCCCTTCCCGGCGATCATGGGGCGGGTTTGTTATCACTCCTGCGAGGGCGCCTGTAATCGCGGGCAGCTCGATTCGCCGGTGGGTATCAATTCCGTTGAACGCTTTCTCGGCGACGAGGCGATCAAGCGTCGCTGGAAACTCGCCGAGCCGACTGCCGAAACCGGCAAGAGCGTTCTGATCGTCGGCGCCGGCCCCTCCGGCATGTCGGCCGCGTATCACCTGCGCCGTCTTGGCCACAAGGTCACCGTGTGCGAGGCCGGCCCGCTGATGGGCGGCATGATGCGCTTCGGCATTCCGAAGTATCGTCTGCCGCGCGACGTGCTCGATGCCGAGATGCAGCGCGTCGTCGACATGGGCGTCGAGGTCAGGCTCAACACCAAGGTCGACAACATCCAGGAAACGATGCAGGCCGGCAAGTTCGACGCCGCGTTCCTCGCCGTCGGCGCGCACATCGGCAAGCGGACCAACATCCCCGCTGGCGCCGTGTCGAAAATCGTCGACGCCGTTTCCGTGCTGCGCAGCATGGAAGGCGAGGACAAACCAATGCTCGGTCGCCGTGTCATCGTCTATGGCGGCGGCAATACCGCGATCGACGTGGCGCGAACCGCCAAGCGCATGGGCGCCGAGCCGATCATCGTCTATCGCCGCACGCGCGACAAAATGCCGGCGCACGACTTCGAAGTCGAAGAGGCGATGCAGGAAGGTGTGATGATCAAGTGGTTGTCGACCATCAAGCAGGCCGGCGAATCGAGCATCACGATCGAGAAGATGGAGCTCGATTCATCAGGTTTCCCGCAGCCGACCGGCGAGATCGAAACGCTGGAAGCCGACTCGGTCGTTCTCGCGCTTGGTCAGGATGTCGATCTAGGCCTGCTCGAAGGCGTTCCGGGTCTGGAGGTCACCGATGGCGTGGTCAAGGTCGACGCCAACATGATGACCGGGCATGCCGGCATTTTCGCCGGTGGCGACATGGTGCCGGCCGACCGCAACATCACCGTCGG
>JAGNOM010000013.1:4230-18468 GCA_017990155.1 Propionivibrio sp.
AAAGTTTAGCTTTAAATAAAGATATATCGCTCCTAAACTGGATGAACAAAAACAGTCCCGCGTTGTCGCGACGCGGAGCAAAAAAACACAAGCCGAAGCGTTGTTCCACGTCACACAGGTTGCATACAGGTTGATTTGGGGGATGAAAGTGGCTCATTCAGTGTATGGGGTTTGGGACGGGAAGGTTCACGATTTCCGTTCTCAAAGGTCGGCCGGTTTTGAAATCGCCCTGGCCGGACTTGACGATTTTGCGCCGGACAATCCGACCAAGGCGTTCCTCGGCAATCGCGGTTTCCTTGTCCTCGATCCGGACATTTCCCTGGCTGAAGCGCTCAGCCAGTACATGAGTCACGCGGCCGGCGAATCCTGCGGCAGGTGCACGCCGTGTCGCGTCGGCACGCAGCGCATGCGCGACCTGCTGAAAGGCGTCGTCAACGGTTCGGCGCCCGCTGGCGCGTTCAAGGAACTCGAGGAACTCGCCGAGCAGGTGAGCAGCACGTCGCTGTGTGGCCTGGGACAAAGCTGCGCGCGTGCGCTGCTCGACGCGCTGCGCTACTTTCGCGACGAGCTGAAGCCGCTGTCGCCGGCGCAGGCTGTCTTCCAGCACAGCTTCGCCTACACGACGGCGCCGTGCATCGAGGCGTGCCCGTCGAAGATCGACGTGCCGAAGTACATCGATGGCGTCAAAGGCGGAAAATTCGATTTCGCGCTCGGTGTGATCCTTGAGAAGTACTCGATGGCCGCCACCTGTGGGCGCGTCTGCGTCCGTTTCTGCGAGGATGCCTGCCGCCGCGCCGGGGCCGAAGGCGCGGTCGGCATCCGCATGCTTAAGCGCTACGCGGCCGATCAGGCGCTGGCCAACGACCGACTCAAATTTACGCGTCCGACCGTGCAGCACAAACAGCGCGTCGCGGTGATCGGTGCCGGACCGGCGGGGATCACCTGCGCCTACAAGCTGCTGCTCGACGGCTTCCAGGTCGACGTCTTCGATGCGCAGCAAGCGGCGGGTGGCATGGCGTCGATCGGCATCCCGAGCTATCGCCTGCCGAAAGACGTGGTGAAGGCGGAAAGCGAGGACATCATTCGCCAGCTGGGCGGCAACTTCTTCTACGGCAAGGTGCTTGGCCGCGACTTCGCACTCGACACGCTGCTCGCCAGCGGCTACGACGCGGTGTTTCTCGGTTACGGCGCGAGCCAGGGCACGACGCTCGGCGTGCGCAACGAGGAGCAGAAACCGGAGGGCTACACCTCGGGCGTCGACTTCCTGCTCAACGTGCACAAACACGTGGAATACGGCGAGCCATTCGCGGTTGTGGGCGACGTGCTTGTCGTCGGTGGCGGGAACGTGGCGATGGACTGCGTGCGTTCGGCGCGGCGCATGGGCGCGAAGTCGGTACACCTCGTCTATCGGCGCACCGTCGAAGACATGCCCGCCGAACCCGACGAAGTCCACGCGGCGCAAGAGGAAGGCGTCATCTTCCACTGCCTCGTCAATCCGTCGGCGCTGGTTATCGAGAACGGCCGCTTGCAGGGCGTCGAACTCGTGCAGATGCGTCAGACCGAAGTCGACGCCAAGGGCCGGCGTGGCGTCGAGCCGATTCCAGGCAGCGAATCGTTCATGAAGTGCGATCTGCTCATCGCGGCCATCGGCCAGCAGGTCGACAAGAACGCACTACAGCCGGAGGAAGGCGTTGCGCGCGATCGCTGGAACTGCATCACGGTCAATCCGGATACGCTGGAAACGACGCGTCGCGGCGTGTTTGCCGGTGGCGACTGCGTGCTCGGGCCGCAGACGCTGGTCAATGCGCTCGACCATGGCGAGCGCGCGGCGGCGAGCATCCGCGACTACCTGCTGCACGGCGAGGTGCGCCTGACACCGGCGTTCCGCATGCAGAAGCTGCTCGCCAAAAACCATCTGCTCGACGGCGAATGCCTGAACAACCCGGTGATCCAGCGGCCGCGAAAGCCGATTCCCGAACGTGATGCGACCGAGCGGATCGCGAGCTTCGCCGAGGTTGACGGCGTACTGGCGAAGGAGGATGCCTACGAGGAAGCGCGGCGCTGCCTGCGCTGCTATCGCATCTATTCGATCGTGACGGCGAAGTCGTTGAAAAACGGCAACGGAAATGGGCACGCCACGGCTCACGAACAGCAACTCACAGCCACTGCGGGGTAGTCATCCATGTACGCAAACATCAACGGCCGCGAGTTCGAATTCAAGGCCAACGAAACGATCCTCGACGTTGCCCGCCGCAACGGCATCCACATCCCGACGCTGTGCGAACTGCACGACATCGACCACGCGCCGGGCACTTGCCGCGTTTGCCTGGTCGAAGTGCATGCCGGCGACGACCCGACGCCACGTTACATGACCGCCTGCGATACGCCGATGGTCGAGGGCTGGAACGTGATGACGCGCACGCACAAGGTGCAGGAGATGCGCCAGCTGCAGATGGAACTGACGATGGCCGACCATCGCCAGGACTGCGCCACCTGCCCACGCACCGGCCGTTGCGAACTCCTGGTCGCGGCCAATTCGGTCGGCCTGAAGCAGGTGCGCTTCCGCTACACCGATGGCTGGAAGGATCTGCCGCCCGAGACTGGCAGCCAGCCGATCATCTACGACCGCAGCCGCTGCATCCGCTGCGCGCGTTGCGTCGCCGTCTGCCGCAAGATCCAGGACGTCGACGCACTCGAACTCTCGGGCTGGGGTAACACCGCCGGCGTGCGGCTCAAGGGCGGTTCGGTCGATGCCTCGCCATGCGTTACCTGCGGCCAATGCGTGATGGTTTGCCCGACCGGCGCGCTGGCCGAGCGCGACCAGACGCAGGAGGTGCTCGATTATCTGGCTGACCCGGACATCATCACCGTCTTCCAGACGGCGCCGGCAATCCGCGTCGGCTTCGGCGAGGAATTCGGCCTGCCGCCGGGTACCAACGTCGAGGGGCAGATCATCGCCGCGCTGCGCAAGCTCGGCGCTGACGTGATCCTCGACACCAACTTCGGCGCCGACGTCGTGATCATGGAAGAAGGCACCGAATTGCTCGGCCACCTCAAGGAAAAGAAGCGCCCGACCTTCACCTCGTGCTGCCCGGCGTGGATCAACTTCGCCGAGAAGCACTACCCGGAAGTCCTGCCGCTCCTGTCGACGACGCGCTCGCCGCAGGCGGTGATGGGTAAGGTCGCCAAGACCTACCTGGCGCAGAAGCGCGGCATCGATCCGAAGATGATGCGCATGATCTCGGTCATGCCGTGCACGGCGAAGAAAGGTGAGGCGGCGCGCGAGCAACTGGCGACCAACGGCATCCCGGACGTCGACATCGTGCTGACCATGCGCGAGTTCGCCCGTCTGCTGCGCCGCGAGGGGATCAACTTAAAGCAGCTCGAACCGTCGACCTACGACGATCCGCTGATGAGCGAGTATTCGGGTGCGGGCGCGATCTTCGGCACCACCGGCGGCGTCATGGAAGCAGCGGTGCGCACGATGCACTACGTGGTCAACGGCAAGGAACTGGAGCACGTCGAAGTCGCCCAGTTGCGCGGCTTCGAGAACGTGCGTTCGGCGCACGTCAATCTCGGCGGCGAGTTCGGCGAGATCAAGGTCGCCATGTGTCATGGTCTCAAGGGCACGCGCAAGCTGGTCGAGGCCGTGCTCGACGGTTCGGCTGATTTCGACTTCATCGAGATCATGGCCTGCCCGGGCGGCTGCGTCGATGGCGGCGGCACGCTGCGCTCGAAGAAGGCCTACATCCCCTACGCGATGAAGCGGCGCGAGACGATCTTCGACATCGACCGCACCAAGGTGCGCGTGCGCCAGTCGCACAACAACCGGCAGGTGCAGAAGCTCTACGCCGACTACCTGGAAGCGCTGCACTCGGAAAAGGCGCACCACATGCTGCACACGCATTACAGCTCACGCCCCTGCGGCGTGGAGGCCGACGTCCAGGCCGAGTGGGACGAGATCGACGCGCAGGGCAAGCGCTGATGGCGGATTGGAGAAGCAGGTCATGACGGAACGTCAAACGAGCGACTGGCTGGCCGCCGACGAGGTCGACGCCATCCTGAACGCGGCGACGCGCGACGACGGCAGGATTCGCGCGGCGCTGCAGAAGGCCCGCGAACTCAAGGGGCTGGACATGGCGGACGTCGCGGCGCTGTGCCATATCGCCGCGCCCGAGCAGATCGAGGAGCTCTTCGCCACGGCGCGCAGCGTCAAGGAGCAGATTTACGGCCATCGCATGGTGCTGTTCGCCCCGCTCTACATCTCCAACGTGTGCGGCAACGAATGCACCTACTGCGCCTTCCGCGCTTCGAACAAAGCGCTCGTCCGTACCGCGCTGGACATGGATGGCATCAGGCGCGACACCGCCGAACTGATCAGGCAGGGACACAAGCGCCTGCTGCTGGTCGCCGGCGAAGGCTACTCGGCGGCCAACGGCGGCTTCCAGTACGTGCTCGATGCCATTGCCGCCGTCTATGACGTGACCGATGCGACGGGCAACATCCGCCGGCTCAACGTCAACCTCGCACCGCTCGAAGTCGACGAGTTCCGCCAGCTCAGGCAGGCGGGCATCGGCACCTACCAGCTGTTCCAGGAAACCTATCATCGGCCGACCTACGCCGCCGTGCATCTTTCCGGACGCAAGCGCGATTACGACTGGCGCGCCACCGCGCTCGACCGCGCCATGCAGGCCGGCATCGACGATGTCGGGATGGGCGTGCTCTTCGGCCTGCACGACTGGCGCTTTGAACTCTTGAGCCTGATGCAGCACATCCGGCATCTGGAAGACGTGTTCGGCGTCGGCTGCCACACCATCAGCGTGCCGCGCATCGAACCGGCCGATCATTCGGACATCTCGCTGGCGCCGCCGGCGCCGGTCAGCGATCTCGACTTCAAGAAGATCATCGCCATCCTGCGCCTCGCCGTGCCCTACACCGGGCTCATCCTGTCGACGCGTGAATCGGCGGAAATCCGCCGCGAGTGCTACGCGCTCGGCGTCTCGCAGATTTCGGCCGGTAGCCGCACCAATCCCGGCGGCTATAGTGAAGGGGAAAATACAGCCGGCCAGTTCCAGCTCGGCGACCATCGTTCGCTCGACGAAGTCGTGCATGAGCTGTCGACGATGGGCTTCATTCCCTCGTTCTGTACGGCGTGTTACCGACTCGGCCGCACCGGGCAGGATTTCATGGATCTTGCCAAACCCGGCCTGATCAAGCTCAAGTGCGATCCGAACGCGGTGACGACCTTCCAGGAGTACCTGATCGACTATGCCTCGGAATCCGCGCGCTGCGATGGTGAGAAAGCCATCGACTGCGAACTCTCCGGCATGAGCGCCAAGGCGCGAAAGACTTCCGAACGCATGCTGGCGCGCATCCGTGACGGCCGGCGCGACGTCTATTGTTAGGCCGAGTGGCACATGCTTGAAACGCCCAAGGGATTACGTCTGCACATCGGCCTCTTTGGCCGTCGTAACAGCGGCAAGTCGACGCTGATGAACGCGTTGATCGGCCAGTCCATTTCGATCGTTTCCGATCAGCCCGGGACGACGACCGATCCGGTCGAGAAGACCATGGAGCTGTCGCCGCTCGGGCCGGTCGTCTTTGTCGATACGGCTGGCTTTGACGATGTCGGCGAACTCGGCGCGTTGCGCGTCGGTAAATCGCGTGCCGTGCTCGAACGCGTCGACGTCGGCCTCGTCGTCGTGGGCGCGGAGGGGTTGGGGCCGTTCGAACACGAGATTATCGATGCCCTGCGCGCCGCCGGAACGCCGCTGCTCGTCGTTTTCAACAAGTCCGATCTCGCGCGGCCCGCAGTGGAAACGCTGGCCCGTCTCGAAGAGCAAGGTATCGACAGCGTGATCGTCGCTGCCGGTTGCGGAGAGGGTCTCGAACGCGTCAAGGAAGGCTTGTTCCGGCAAGTGCCGGACGCGTGCCTGGTCGATCCGCCGTTCGTCGGCGATCTCGTGTTGCCGGGCGATACGGTCGTGCTCGTCGTGCCGATCGATCTGGGTGCGCCCAAGGGCCGCTTGATCCTGCCGCAGGTCCATGCGCTACGCGACCTGCTCGATCACGACGCGCTGGCCCTGATCGTCAAGGAATGTGAACTTGAAGCCGCACTGAAGAGGCTCAATACTCTGCCGCGGCTGGTCGTATGCGACTCGCAAGTGGTGCAGCGCGTCGCCGCCGAAACACCGGCGGAAATCCGCATGACGACCTTCTCCATCCTCATGGCGCGCATCAAGGGCGACATGCTCGGGCTGGCCGCCGGCGCCGGGGCGCTGTCGCGCCTCAAGCCGGGCGACCGCGTGCTGATCGCCGAAGCGTGTACGCACCATCCGCGCGAAGACGATATCGGGCGCGTGAAGATTCCGCGCTGGCTGGCGCACTACGCCGGCGGTGCGCTCGACATCGATGTTCGCGCGGGAAAGGATTTTCCTGAAGACCTCACGCCTTACGCCCTCGTGGTGCAGTGCGGCGGCTGCACCGTCACGCGCAAACAGATCCTCGTGCGCCAGTACCGCGCCGCGCGCCAAGGCGTACCGATGACCAACTACGGCATGGCTATTTCAGTGTCGCAGGGCGTGATCGAGCGCGCGCTGGAGTGCTTTCCGGCGGCCCTGGCGGCATATCGGCGAGGTCTGGCGGGGGCGTCGGAATGAGCGTTACCGCGTTGGCGCGGAGACGTCTCGCGGTCGTTCCGGCGGTAGCTGGCGCGATGCCCCCCATGTCCTCAGCGCCAGTGAAATCCGAGGCGCTGTTTTCCGTCGAGGCCCGCATGCTCGCGGCGAGTCTCGGTTGCGGCCGGCCGAACCGCGAGCTTCTGTATCGCATCCTCTCGGCGCAGACTGCCGACGAGGTCGAGGTCATCCGCCGCGCCGCCGAGCGGACGCTGCTTGAACACTGCGGCGATACGGTGCGTCTGCGCGGCCTGATCGAGTTCTCCAACCGCTGCACTTCCGATTGCTACTACTGCGGTATCCGGCGCAGCAATCGTGCGCCGACGCGCTACACGCTGCGTCAGCGCGAGATCGTCGAGACGGCGTGCTGGTGCGCCGCGCAAGGCTACGGCTCGGTGGTGTTGCAGTCCGGCGAGCGGCGCGACGCCCGATTCGTCCGCTTGGTCGCCGACGCGGTGCGCGCGATCAAGGCGGCGACGCGTTCCGAGGTACTCCCGGACGGCGTCGGCATCACGCTGTGCGTCGGCGAGCAGTCGCCGGATACCTACGCCGAGTGGTTCGCTGCGGGCGCGCACCGCTACCTGCTGCGCATGGAGACGTCGTCGCCGTCGCTGTTCGCCGCGCTGCATCCGGCGGGGCAACGTTACGACTCTCGCGTTGCCTGCCTGAGAGCCCTGAAGGCGATCGGCTACCGCGTCGGCACCGGCGTGATGATCGGGCTGCCGGGGCAGACGCTCGGCGACCTCGTCGACGACCTCTTCTTCTTCCGCGACATCGGTGCCGACATGATCGGCATGGGACCGTACATCCCGCACGCCCAGGCCGTACAGCCTGGATCAATTCCTGACGCGCCGACGCGCTTCGGCCTGGCGCTGCGCATGATTGCTGCAACGCGCCTCCTCCTGCCGTCAATCAACATCGCCGCCACGACCGCGTTGCAGACGTTGGCGCCGGAAGGTCGAGAGCAGGGGCTGCGCTACGGCGCCAATGTCATCATGCCGCAGGCGACGCCCTTGCATGTGCGCCGCAATTACACCCTCTATGACGGGAAACCCTGTCTCGACGACAGCGCCGGACAATGCGCGAGCTGTCTTGAAAACCGCATCACTTCCGTTGGCCGGCGGATTCTGCGCAACGCCTGGGGCGATCCGGCCACGGCACGGCCACCCGGCTGAGTCACTTCAGGCGTTTCGTTCCGCGAGCGTGCCCGTCGCGGTAGGCGCAACGGCGGCGACGACACCGGCATCGACCGAACGGATGTGCAGGTCGCGTTGCGGGAAGGGGATTTCGATGCCGGCCGCTTGCAGCGCAGCATGGATCTCGAGCGCAAGTTCGCTGCCGATGTCGGCGCCGAGATCGAAGTCGTCGGTCCACACGCGTACCGCGAAGTTCAGCGAACTTTCACCAAAGCCGGTAAAGAGCACCGACGGCGGCGGATCGAAGCTGATTCCGTGGATCTTGTTGGCAACGTCGAGCAACAGCGCTTGCACTTCGCGCGGCGCACAGCCGTAGGCGACACCGACGGGCACTTCGATGCGCCGCCGTCGATCACTGAGCGTCCAGTTGGTCAGTTTTTCGGAGAGCAGCAGACCGTTCGGCACCAGCACGTCGGCGCCGTCGAAAGTGGTGATCGTCGTCGTACGGATGCCGATGTCACGAATCTTGCCCGTCGTTCCCGACAACTCGACCGTGTCGCCCGGCTGAACCGGTCGCTCGATCATCAGGATCAGGCCGCAGACGAAATTGTTGATCACCGTGTTCAAACCAAAACCGATGCCGACGCTGAGCGCGCCGACGACGAGCGCCAGTTGCGACATCTGGAATCCGGCGGCGGTGAGCGCAACCAGCAACCCGAGCATCAGCAGCGAGTAGTAGGACATGGTCGACACGCTGTTGGCGACGCCGCGCGGCAGCGTCATCTTGGGCAGTACGTCCTCCGCGAGCACGCTGCGGAGGGTCCGGGCGATCCAGAACGAGAGATAGACCGAGCCGCAGAAGAGCACGATGCCGCCGATGGTGATCGAGATGCTGCCTGCCTCGATCGTGAAGCCGGAGATCGCATAGAGCTTGGTCTTGACGAGATCGAACACGCGCAGCGAGTAGAGCGTCGCCGTCACCCATGTCAGTCCGAGCGCGAGGTTGAAGAGGCTGAACGCCGCCTCGAAGGCCCGGCCGGTATGTTCCGTCCTGATGGAAGTGCTCTCGTTGTCGGATTTGGTCAGGATGTAGGCGTAAGCATGAACAAGCTCGCGCGCGGCACAAAGAAAGAGTGCCAGATAGAGGTTGTTGAGCGCCGCGTCGGTGAGCAGCGCAGACAGATGAACGCCGCCGAAGAGGTTAGCGACGACGGCAAAGGCCAGCGCCGTGCCGGTCGCACCGAATAGCAGCAGGGCCATCTTGTGCGCTCGCAGATCGCGCATTGGCCTGTTGCGGACGAGGCGGAAAGCGAGCCAGAGCAGCGTACCGAAGAGCAACAGCCCGTTGATGAGCAACGTGACGCGATAGTCGACGGGCAGCGTCGTGATCAGCTGGCTGAAGAAACTGACGGCGAAGAAGAAGGCGGTGGTGTAGATCCAGCCGCCGATGTTGTTGCGAACCCATTTCGGCTGCAGGCGCATTACCGGGAGCCAGGCCAGCGCCAGCAGCAGTCTCAGGCCGAACCAGGGGCCGTCGAAATCGATGGCCAGCAGACACATGATGCAGAACAGCAGCCACGCGGAGAACGGTCGGCCGAGTGTCTTCCGGTAATGCCCCAGATCGGTGTCGCTACCGATGATGCGCTTGGCCCAACGCGACAGGTAGATGAACAGCGGCAAGGCGAGCAGCGCCACCACGGCGAGAACCGTATGCCGGGTGCGTGCCGCCTCGCTGTAAGCCTTGGTGAAATCGGCCTGGATCGCAAATCCGCTGACCACGCTCTGGATGTTTCCCTTGGCCTGATCGCCCTCGCCTTCGAGCGCGGCGAACAGGTTCTCGGCGTCGAAGTTCCAGAGCTTGCGGTCGATCACGTTGATCCGGTCGCGGATGGTCGACAGGTGCTTGCCGACCCGTTCCTGCAGCGCGCTCGCCTCGCGGTTGAGATCGAGCAGGCGCGAAAGCGGCTTGGAGACGGCGTTGGCGACCTGGTTGAACTCGCGGTTCAGCGCATCCATGTCGTTGAGCAGCTCGGGCGCGATGAAATCGGCCGATTGCTGGCGGGTCTCCTGCCAGAGCCTTCGCCGCTGAGCCAGCTCGCCGGCGTCGGCGGACAAGGGGCGGGTGCTCACCTGCAGGTCGTCCTGCAATTGCGTCAGTCTCTTGTCGAGAAACAGCAGGTGGCGCTGGAGCGCGTCAAGCCCGGAGTACGGGAGCGCGTCGAAATCCTTGCTCACGATCTTGCTGCCGAGCGTGCCGATGCTGCGCTTGATGTCGCCGAGCCGCTGTTCCAGCGCATCGATTTTCGCGTCCGCCGCGTTCCGCTGCGCGGCCTGCTGCAGGAACAGGTTTTCCTCAAGCAAGCGGCGGGGAAGCTCGCCCACTTCGATCGTGGCGGGCGCTTCGGGTTCGGCCGCTTTCTCGGCCGTGGTCGATGGCTTCAGGCTTAAGCCGGGGATTTGGGCGAAGGCACTGCCCCAGATCAGCAGGAGCAGGGCAAGCGCGAATCTGGAGACGTGTGCCGCAAGCGGACGGTGGCTCATCGTGAGGGCATCCTTTTTGGCTTGGCGATCACTTCAACAGCCGCCGCCGCGTCAGTGCGCTGGCGATGTAGAAGGCGACGAGCGCGATGGCGAGCAAGGCCGAAACGTGCGCGAACGCGTTCGCCGGCACTTCGCCGAGCAGCAATGGGCGCGCCAGCTGGACGGCATGCGACAGCGGCAGCCACGACGCCACGGCATGCACGATGGCAGGCAGCTGGTCGGCCGGGAAGAATACCCCGGAGACGAGCAGCATCGGCGTGATGAAGAGCGTGAAGTAGTACATGAAAAAGTCGTAGGAGGGGGCCAGCGCGCAGACGATGAGACCCATCGCGGCGAAGGTGATGCCGGTCAGGAAGATCACCGGAATTGCCCACAGTGCGAGCGGCGACGTCGTCAGGCCGAGGGCGAAGATGACGACCAGAATCGCCAGCCCCGAAAGCAGGCTCTTGCTCGCCGCCCAGACCAGTTCGCCGGCCAACACGTGGTCGAGCGAGAGCGGCGTGTTGAGGATGGCGTCCCAGGTTTTCTGCACATGCATGCGGGAGAACGATGAGTACAGCGCCTCGAAAGTTGCCGCATTCATCGTGCTGGCGACGACGGTGCCGGCGGCGAGGAACGACACGTAGCTTACGCCGTTCATCTGCGGCAGCATGCCGCCCAGTCCGTAGCCGAGGCCGAGCATGTAGATCAGCGGGTCGGCCAGATTGCCGAGCACCGACGGGATGGCCAGCTTGCGCCAGACGAGGAAGTTGCGCCGCCAGACAGGCAGCCAGCGCAGGCCGGGGCGGGGGAGTGCGTAGAGGTTGGGTGTGGTCATGGTCAGTCCCTCAGCTCGCGCCCGGTCAGCTTGATGAACACGTCTTCAAGGCTGGCGGCGCGGTGCAGGTAGCGCAGGGCGGGTTCGTCGGCCAGCGCGGCGATCAGCGGCGCGGTGTCGTGGCAGTAGTAGAAGGCGGTCTCGCCGGCGACTTCGAGGCGTTCGCCGAGCTGGCTGCGCGCACGCGCCCAGCGGCCGGCCTCGTCGCCGAAGACCTCGACGACGTGCGGTTCGATGTGTGTGGCGATCAGGTCGCGTGGCGCGCCCTCGGTGACCATGCGCCCATTGTCGATCACGGCGAGGCGGTCGCACAGGCGCTCGGCCTCGTCCATGAAGTGCGTGGTCAGGATCAGCGTCTTGCCGCGCGCCGTCAGTTGCTTGAGGCGATCCCAGATCAGGTGCCGCGCCTGCGGGTCGAGGCCGGTCGTCGGTTCGTCGAGAAAGACGATGTCCGGGTCGTTGACCAGCGCGCGCGCCAGCGTCAGGCGCCGCTTCATGCCGCCGGAGAGCGTCTGGATGCGCGCGTTTTCCTTGCCCTTGAGTCCGGCGAACTCCAGGAGATCCGGAATGCGCGCACGGATTGCTGCGCTCGACAGGCCAAAGTAGCCACCGAAGATCAGCAGGTTCTCGCTCACCGTGAAGTCCGGATCGAGATTGTCGAACTGCGGCACGACGCCGACCTGCTCGCGGGCCTTTGCCGCGTCGGCCGGAACGGCGAAACCATTGAGCCGGATGTCGCCGGCGTCCGGCGCGGTCAGGCCGAGGCAGCAGCGCAGCGTCGTCGTCTTGCCGGCGCCGTTCGGCCCGAGCAGCCCGAAGCAGGTACCGCGCGGCACGCTGAAGTCGATGCCGCAGACGACCTCCTTGTCGTCATAGCGCTTGTGCAGGTTGGTGACGGCGAGCGCGGCGTTGCGAACAGTGTTTTCGTTGGGCTTCATGTCTTCAGGTGATCCGTGGCAACAATCGGACGCCGGTTCTTTCGCGCCCGGGGCGAGTGCTCAATGGTAGAACAGATAGCCGATGACGATCGCCCCAACCAGCCCGACCGCGTCGGCGATCAGGCCGCAGGCGACGGCGTAACGGGTCTTGCTGATGTTGACGCTGCCGAAGTAGACGGCGAGCACGTAGAAGGTCGTTTCGGTCGAGCCCTGGATGATGGCGGCGAGCTTGCCCTGGAAGGAGTCGACGCCGTAGGTGGTCATTACGTCGACCATCAGGCCGCGCGCGCCGCTGCCTGAGAGCGTCTTCATCAGACCGACGGGCAGCGCAGGGACGAACTCGTCGTTGATGCCGAGCGCGACGACGGCAGCGCGGATGGCGTCGATCACGTAGGTCATGCAGCCGGTGGTGCGGAAGACCGAGATGGCGATCAACATGGCGATCAGGTAGGGAATTATCTGCACGGCGACGCCGAAACCCTCCTTGGCGCCTTCGACGAAGGCTTCGTAGGCGTTGATGCGCTGCGCGGCGGCGACGGCGATGAAGACGGCGATGATGGCGACGATCAGTCCGCTGCCGAGCAGGCCGATCATCTGCGTCATCTGTTCGGGCGGCATGCCGTTGAGCCAGGCGTAGAGCGCGGCCATCAGGCCGCAGAAGCCGGCGTAGAAGGCGAGCACCGGGCGGCAGAAGAGGTTGATGCGCTGCCAGAGGGCGACGGCGACGAGGCCGGTCGTAAAGGAGATGAATGTGGCCAGAAGCGTCGGCAGGAAGATGTCGGCTGCGTTGAAGCCGACCAGTCCTTGCTTGACCGCGAGGCTGGCGCGGATGGCGATCACCGAGGTTGGGATCAGCGTGATGCCGGCGGTGTTGAGCACCAGGAACATGATCATCGGGTTGCTCGCCGTGTCCTTCTGCGGGTTGATTTCCTGCAGCTCGCGCATCGCTTTGAGGCCGAGCGGCGTCGCCGCGTTGTCGAGGCCGAGCATGTTGGCGCTGACGTTCATGACGATGCTGCCGCTCGCCGGGTGGCCGGGCGGAATATCGGGAAAGACGCGGCGGAAGAACGGTCCGAGCGCGCGGCCGAAGAGCTGGATGATGCCGCCACGTTCGCCGACCTTCATGATGCCGAGCCACAGGCTCATCACGCCGACGAGGCCGAGCGAGATGTCGAAGCCCGTTTTCGCCGAGTCGAACAGCCCGGTGAGGACGCGCGCGAAGATGTCGAGGTCGCCCTGTAACGCCTGCGCCAGCGCAGCGAGGAACCCGACGAGGATGAAGGCGATCCAGATGAAATTGAGCACGGTGGGGCGTGTCCGAGCGTTGGAAGTGTTGGCCGGCTTCCCTGCGGGATGGGCCGGCTTGAGTCGATGGAGGCTGACAGTCTAGCGGTCTGGCCGGGCCTTGTCATCGCACGCGCGGCGCAGAAACGCGTTTCCGCAGGTAGCATGTCGGCTTCGTTGCAAACTACAAAAACCGCCAAAGTGTCCAAACCATGAACCGACTGAATGACGAACTGCAACGTCTGTACTCACTCCCGGAGCCGGCCGCTGGAGGTGATGGCACGACGCGGGCCATGGTGCTGGGCTTTGCGCGCGCTGCCGATTGGGAGCGCGTGGCGGCAATCTACCGAAACGTCCAGGAAGAGCTGGATCTTCCGGCACCGGCGATGTCGGTTTCCGCAAAGGGCGGGTATCGGCTCTGGTTCTCGCTCGCCGCGCCGGAGTCCGTCGATTCGGTGCGCGACTTCTTGAGTTCGCTGTGCCGGAAGTACCTGGCCGACGTGCCGCCCGCACTTCTTGAATGCGCGTCGGCGCCCGATCTGGCGGCGCTGCCACCGGCGCCGGATGCCGTCTCGGGGAAGTGGTCGGCGTTCATCGAGCCGAGTCTGGGCAGCGTGTTCGTCGATGAGCCGGGGCTTGAGATGGCGCCGAACTCCGATCGCCAGGCCGATCTGCTGGCCAGCCTGCGGAGCATTCGGCGCGAAGACTTTCAGGGCGCGCTGGTACACCTCGCGCCGCCGGCCAAAGCCGTGAGCGACGTAGAAGAGCGCGTTCGGCCGCACTCCGGGTCGGGTTCTGGCCTGAATCAAGCCGGCGCGTTCACAGACCCGAAGAGTTTTCTGCTG